>CALMDI010000504.1 GCA_937864975.1 uncultured Chloroflexota bacterium
CTGGACCCGAACCACCGGGCCCTCCGGACCCGGCCACACTAGCCAGCTCGGCTGCGATCAGCGTTTCTGCCAGCGGTTCGGTGATGGTGCGAACGGCAATCGGAATGGCGGTATTCGCGAGCGTGGTGGTCCGTGGCGGTTCGGCCGCCCGCGGTGGTCGTTTGCCGTTGGAAGTCGGTGTTGCCGACCGGAATGCAGAGGAAGAGAAGGCTGAGCGCGACGAGGCCGGCGCTCCTCCCGAACTTCCGCGCCAGGGCCCGCAGCTCGCGCGCATCGACCGACACCGGTCCGGTGATCGAACTGGTCGCGTCGCCGTCGAGGACGCAGCGCACGAAATCGTTTACGAGCATCCCGCCGACAGCACCACGCCTCCCGGCTTTGACGGCGCTACCGTGACGCCGGACGGCACGCTGTACGTCGCGGCGCTCGGTCAGAACGGCGTGGTTCGGGTGGATGAGGGCGCGATCGAGTATATCGCCGGACGCTTCCGCGGGGTGAGTGACGTGGCGTATCACGAGGGGCGTCTCTACGTCGCGAACTGGGATCAGGCGTCGATTGGGCTGGCGCTCGTGCGCCCGCGTCTGCCGTTCGCCATCGACGTGATCGAAATAGCGGACAGCGATTAGCAGGTAGCGATCAGCCATCAGCGGTCAGCTTTCAGCCGAAGAAAAAGAGTTAACGCAAAGGCGCAAAGGAAAATTTCTCTGTGTCTCTGTTCCTCTGCGTCTCTGCGTTACGTATTTGTCTTGGCTTTTAGCTGAAAGCTGACCGCTGATGGCTGATCGCTACCCGTCCGTCAGGATTTTGTCCACGGCGGCGGCGAGTTCGCGCAGATTGCTCACCCGGTAGACCCCATCCGCGAGCGGCGCGTAGAAGGGCATGTCGCTGTCGCCCGTACCCCACTGATTCGCCGGTTCGGGATTGAACCACAGCAGGCGTCGGCTGCGGCGCTGCAAATCCTGCGCGATGTCGAGGCGCGGGTCGTTGAAGTTGTTGCGCCCGTCGCCGAGGATGATGACCGTCGTTCTGCCGCTCACGCAGCTTAGATGATCCTGCTGGAACGTGTTCAGACTGTTGCCGAGGTCGGTGTTGTAATAGCCGGGACGGTTCTGCATCAGCACTTTTTCGACGGCGGACTGCGGCTCGTGCTCCTGAAAGTCCATGCTGATATCGACCAGATCCCCGATGAATACAAAGCTGTTGGTACGCGCGACCTGATCCTGCAATTCGTAGATCAGCGTGAGCAGGAACTCGGCGCAGTAGCGCATCGACGTGCTGATGTCGCAGATGAGCACCAGACACGGCTTGACGTGCCGCGTCCGGTATTTGAGTTCCAGCGGCACGCCGTCGTAGCGCATATTGTCGCGCAGAATTTTGCGCGGGTCGAGCGTGCCGGATTTGGCGTGCTTCTGGCGCAGGGCGGCGCGACTGCGTAAGCGCGCGGCAAGCCGTCGAATTTCATCGCGAATATTGCTGACCTCTTCGTCCGTGAGCCGCGAGAAAGGCACGTCCATCAGGTCGGGCTTGGGCTGCGGCTCCTGCTGCGCCATCTGCTCCGCCAGCGACGTACCGACGTATTGGGATACCTGCTCGCTCAAGCCCTCGGCATTCTGCTGCATCATCTGGCGCAGTTCGTCGAGCGCGCCGGGTTCCATGCCCATCTGTTCCAGCATCTGCATCAACTGCTCGATGAGCTTCTTGAGTTCCTGCAAGCCCATCTGGCGCTGCATTCGCCGTTCCATCCACGGACGCTGCGACATGTCGCTCATGTTGTTCATGCCCGCCTGCCGCGCCTGCTGCTCCAGTTGATCCTGGCTGAAGGACTGTCCTTCGAGCATCTGGCGCATCAGGTCTTGCAGCGCGCGCGCGTTGCCCATGAGCGATTGCAGCGCCTGCTGAAGCATCTGCTGCTGCTCCGGCGACAATTGGTCGGGGATATTTTGCATCGGCGGCGTGCCCGCGCCGAAGAAGAGCGGGAAATAATAATCGAAGGTTTGCTGATCGCGGCTTTCCTTGACGAGCGTGGTTTTCAGCGTTGAGCGAAAATAACCGCGCTCGGTGACGCCTACGAGGTCAACGCCGTACATGGCGTCCTGGCTTTCCGCCAGCGAGATACGCACGCCCGCGGCGCGCAGCGCGCGAATAAAGTTCACCATCCGTTGATCCATACCGGTAAGCCTCTCAACCCCGCCGCGCGAGCGAGTCTCATCGTAGAGAAATTATAACGCATGTTCGGGGGAAGCGGTCAGCGATCCGCGGTCAGCTTTCAGCAGAAGAAAGAGGGTTAACGCAAAGGCGCAAGGAAGCAAGGGCGCAAAGGAAACATTTTCTCTGCGTCTCTGCGCTCTTTGCGCCTTTGCGTTAAGCAGTTGAATTGCTTTTAGATGAAGGCTGACCGCTGATCGCTGATCGCTACACGTCGAAGCTGTGGCGGCGGATGAAGGTCTGCGTCGCCGTGACGGTGACGACGCTGAAGCCGGGGCGCGCGTTCGGGTCAGCCAGCGTGTGTTTCTGACCGGGGAACGCCTGAATCTGATACCAGCTACTGACGGTGCCGCTGTAGAGGATGCCGTCGCGGTAGGTGTCTACCGGCTGGTGGACGTGCCCGTGAAAGACGCCGCGCAGCCGCCGCCGCGCCGGGAGCAGCGCCATGTGAAAATCCTCGCCGTTACGCATCCGCATGAACTCGTCCCACCACGGAATGCCATTCCGCAGCACGTTGTGGTGCGTGGCGACGACCAGCGGGCGTTCGTCGAACCGGTCTTTGGCAATCTGTTCCAATCGCGTGAGCTGCGCGTCGGTGACGTAGCCAGCGGGCTGCTGCGCGGGTCCGTTGCTGTCCACGACGACGACCTGTACGCCTTTCACCTCGAACTCGAAATCCAGCGGCTTGAGAGGCGGATTGCGACCGAGCATAATCCGCTGAAGCGCGGCGGGGTCGTCGTGATTGCCATTCAGGTAATGCACGGGGAAGCGAAGGGTCTGGAAAATGTCGCGCGCCGTGTAGTAGGCTTCCGGGTCGGGGTCGTAAGCAACGTCGCCCGTATGCAGGACGAAATCCGGCTCGAAGGGCAGCGCGTTGACCGCCTCGACCAGCGCCCGCGCGCCTTCCGCCGGGGTGTGCGTGGCTTCCGGCAGGTTGTACGTCGGGTCATGGCTGATGTGCGTGTCGCTCACGTGGACGAAACGCAGCCTCGGTTCGGACGGCGCATCCTGCTCGAACTCAAACGGGGCGCTGAGCGGGCGCATAGCCTGGGTCGCACGTGGCTCGGATGCTGCCATGAGACTTCCTCTCAGAGTGGCGGCAATACGCCAGTTTCAGGATAATGTTAACCAACCGGCGCGACGCCGCGCGGGTGACTGCTGATTAAGCATGTGGACATTTATGAGACGACACAGCCTCGTAATCCTTACGCTTCTGGTCATCGGCATTTTGCTGCCCGCGGCGGCGCGCGTGCCCGCGGCTGGCAGCGAGGCGCAGCTCCCAACGGCGACGCCGATCCTGACGATTACGCCCACGCCGAGCGGCACGCCCACCGCGACCCCACCGCCCACCC
>CALMDI010000505.1 GCA_937864975.1 uncultured Chloroflexota bacterium
CCTTTAGCGGGAACCCCGCGCAAGGGAGGCAGAGGGTGGGGTTTCGCGTCCACAGCATGGCAACTAGCAATCACAGTAATGCGCTAAAACAGCACGAGCGCGGGCTGAAGCACCCTTCAGCCCGCGCTGGCGTTCAAGCATGTGAGCGTCCTGTAGAACGGCGGCATTCGCTTTTTAGACTATGCCATCGCCGGTTCGAGGGCGGGGAAAATCTTGCCGGGATTGAGGATATTGTTCGGGTCGAGCGCCTGCTTGATGCTTCGCATCACGTCGAGCGCCGCGCCGTGTTCGGTCGTCATGTAGCGCGCCTTGCCGATGCCAACCCCGTGCTCACCGGTGGCGGTGCCGCCAAGTTCCAGCGCCCGCAGGACAATGTCGTGATCTGCCTGCATCGCCTGCGCGTACTCGTCTTCGCCCACGTACGGAAACTCGACGTGAATATTGCCGTCGCCCGCGTGCCCGATCATGTAAGCGGTGATGCCGCGCTCTTTCTTGATCTGCTCAACATAGCCGATCAATTCGGGATACGCGCTGATCGGCACGGCGACGTCCATGATGAAGAAGTGCTTGTCGCGGTGCTGACGCACCATAATCTCGTAGGAGTGGTGGCGCGCGTGCCACAGGCGCTTGCGCTCGGCGGTATCGGTCGTCGCTCGAACGCTGATCGCACCGAGGTCGTCGCAAATCTCCCTGACCATCTCGATGCCATAGTCCAGCGTCGCTTCGTGGGCGGCGTGGAATTCCATAAACAGGGTCGGGTATGCCGCCAGATCGACGCCATCCGTTTCGCTGAGCATAACCGCGTGAGTCGCGTCGATGAATTCGAGCGCGGCGGGGTCAAGCCCGCTGCCGCGCACCGCCACGACCGTCTCGACCGCCGCTTCCACCGACGGAAACGCCGCGACGACCGCGCTCATGTGGGCGGGAATGGGCATCAGCTTCAGGGTCGCTTCGGTGATAATGCCGAGCGTGCCTTCGCTGCCGACGAACAGGTGTAGCAGGTCATAACCCGACGACTGCTTGATGGAACGCGAGCCGACGCTGATGAGCCGACCGTCTGCCAGCGCGACCTGCATTTTGAGGACGTTATCCTTGCTCGCGCCGTACTTGACGGTGCGGATTCCGCTGGCGTTGTTGGCGAGCATTCCGCCAATCGTCGCATTCGCGCCGGGATCGGGCGGGAAGAACAAGCCGTAACGCGCTAATTCAGCGTTCAGATCGCGGTGTCCGATGCCGGGCTGCACCGTCACCTGAAAATCGTCCGCGTGGACTTCGACAATCTTCGTCATGCGTTCAAACGACAGGAGAATGCCGCCGAAGAGCGGAATGCAGTTGCCTTCCAGCGACGTACCGACGCCCCACGGCGTGACCGGGATACGCTGCTCGTTGGCGAGGCGCAAAATGTCTGCCACCTGCTGCCCGGTCTGCGCCCAGATGACCACGTCGCCGGGGTGCGCGGGGTGATGCGATTGATCGCGCGCGTGCAAATCCAGGTCCGCTTGCGCGGTACTGAGGTTCCCCGCGCCCACGATGCTCGTGAGCCACGCCAGAAGTTCTGGAGTCATCGGATTCATCATGGAGAGTCGCCGCCTCACGTATCGAACGATTGAAGCCAACTATAACGCCAGTTCGCCCGCCGGAAAAGATAAGGCGGCGCAAGGTAGCGGAATATTGAGGACAGGTTGTAGGGGCGCACCCACGTGTGCGCCCGTCTGGGTTCAAATGCGCGCACAGCCATGCGCCCCTACGACGTAAATACGACGGCGGCGGGCGAGGCGTAATGAATGACACACGTTCGCCCCTGCCCGCCGCTAGGAACCGAGGAATCCCCACCGGTCTGCCATCACATAAAGGATACGTCCGTCCGGCAGGGCGAAATAGGTACGTGCATTCGTGTACGCGCCTGACTGCTGAACGCGCATCGTGAATGGCAGTTCCGGCGCGCTCGCCCAACCGAGCACGCTCATGTTCTCGACCGATTGCAGCCACAGCTTGCCGAACCCGCGCGCGGGCGCGTATAAGCCTTCAGGCGCTTGCGTCAGGATGGTGATCGGCTCGCCTTCGACATACGTATCCGGGGCAACGCTCACGGTGCCGGAGTCGTTGTAAAAGACGTAGATTTGCCGCGTATCGCCGCGCCAGATCATGAAGCCGCGCTCGAACGGCTGATAGATCGCTTCGACCTGCGTTTCGCCGGAAAGCGGGCAGCCCGATGCCGGGTCGGTACCGAAGAAATAGGTGTACGGGCAGCGCACGCGCAACGTCAGGTTTTGCGAGACCTGCGTCTCGTTCGCGCCCAGGACGACGAGATTGAACACCACCAGATCAACGTAATAATCGGGCAGGGTCAGCGTCCACGTGCCGGTCGGCGGGGGGTTAAGGTAGAAATCGGCAAACTCGCCATTCGGGTTGAGGCGCGAGATGAGCAGCGAGCGCGCGTTTGCCACGCTCCACGTCACCGCGACCTGTCCGCCGCGATCCACTTCCGCCGTGTTGGCGTAGAAGGCGACAATCTGCGGCGGTGGCGCGTCGTCCGTCGGCGGCAGGCTGGGCGCAATCTCCCCGCTGCCGGTGATCGTCGGCGGCTGCGGCGGCACGGTCGGCACGATGGGCGCCGTCACCGCGCCAATGATGGGGACGATCAACGTTTCCTCGTCGTAGGTCTGCCCGTTTGTCGTGTTGACGACCCGTAGCCGGAGCGTCAGGTAATTCTCCGCCTGCGGCAAGACCGGCGCGACTTCGCCCAGCCCTTCGGAAGCCACCCACAGGTCGGGGCGTGGCAGTTCGACGTTGACGATAATGCCCGAGTCGAGGATTTGCTCGAAAATCAGGTTTGAGTACGGCACGCGGTTGTCGAGCGACCAGAAGACGGTAATGCGCGCCGTGCGCTGCGCCACCGAGTTGGCGTCGATACGCTCGACGCCCGTGCTGAAATGAGTGATCTGCGGCACGCCTGCGGGTTCCGCCCACGGAATGATAACCATCTGCTGATCGAGCACGCGCGAGCGCGAATCGACAATCGACAGCCGGTACGTGGGTGGACAAAACCCGCACAGGTTCTGGATGACGTTTACGTAGACGCCGGATGTGGGAAGCTGGAAGTTTTCGGTGCCGAGCAGCGGCGACCACGCACGCTTTCCCAGCGCTTCAAGCACGAGCCGATGATCGGCGGTCATGCCCGACGTTTCCCACGCGAGCGTGGTGTTTAACTGACCCGACTCTGCGTCTTCAATCGGGATCGTGTCGCGATCCGACGCGAACCGGATAATCGTCGGCGGCACGGGGCTGCCGTTTGGCTCCTGCGCGGACACCAGCGCGACACCGCCGACGACCAGACAGAGGACGAGTAAAAGCCGCTTTGCCCATACCATCGACACCTGTTTCATCACGCCGCTCCTCGGTCACTCGAACACTTTCATTTTATGGCGAGGCGCGAAATCGTGCCGACACGGGACTGCCTTCACCTTTAAGAGACAAAGATTTACTGTGATTGCTAGTTGCCATGCTGTGGACGCGAAACCCCACCCTCTGCCTCCCTTGCGCGGGGTTCCCGCCT
>CALMDI010000506.1 GCA_937864975.1 uncultured Chloroflexota bacterium
GACTGAAGTTCCCGCCTTTGGCGGGAACCCCGCGCAGGGGTGTCGAGCTGCTCAGGGGGTCGCACCGAAGGTGCGACTGAAGTTCCCGCCTTTGGCGGGAACCCCGCGCAAGCGAGACGGGGTGGGGTTGCCCGACTAGCAATCACGGTATCATCATAATCGGTTTGCCAGTTGCGCGCAGAAGAGATTGTCGCGAATCGGCGCACCCTTAACGCTATCCAGCGTCGAGCCATCCACTCGGCGCGCGACCCCTGCAAACTCGTCGTCGGAACGTCTGCGTCGAGCGTTGGAAGGCGGCTTAAGCTGCGTGAGGGAGAACCCAGTTGTCGCGGCGAGAGTGCGCGACAGGGTGACATTGGCTGGATTGGAATAGCTTTTGGAACAATCGTATTTTACACTGGTTTGTGGGCGTGATCAACGTACTCGCGCGAACGTTTAGGGAATGTTAACTGGTGTCCAACCGGCAGCGGTGGCGTTCGCAGACAAGGGAGATGAAGGACTCGTGATGCCTCTTGGAATTCGCTCTGCCGGTATCGGCATCATGAGGAGTATCGTCTTGAGACGTCAGCGGTTGACCGCGAACGCGGCGCTGCTCCTGTGCTCGCTGGTTGTGCTCCTCGCGGGTTGGAACGGGACGTCTGTCGCGGCGCAGCAGCCGGAAATCGATCTGGCAGTTGCGCTGGCGTTGGGGGAGTATCGCGCGACCAGCGGCAGTCCCTTTTACTATCGCGAAGTCGGTCGAACGGTGGACGGCGCGGTCGGCGGGATCGTCTTTGCAGAGCTTGTCGATCAAAACACTGACGAGGTTATGCCCGGCATTGTCGATTGGCTCGTCGTGGTGAACCGGGACGGTGTCTGGCGCGTTGTGCTGCCGGGCGATCCCGGCTATTCGACGGCGTACGCGGGACTTCCCCCCTCAGTTCTGCGTCAGGTGGACGACACACCCTATCGAACGCTTGGCGACCCCGACATCGCCCGCGCGCTCGACCTCGGCAGCTACCAATTCCCGTGGGAAGACGGGCTTTGGGCGACGGTCACGCGCAGTTTCAACGTGCATGGCGTGGGCAATCTCGACGTCGATCTGACCGGGCGTAATGTGACCGCGGCGAAGGACGGCACGATTATCTACGCAAGCGATGATCAGTCCGTGAATGCGTACCAGACGGGCGCGTGGTGGTACTGGAATACCATCATTATTCAGCACGGACCGAACGAATTCTCGCTCTACGGACATCTCGAAAACGACAGCATCCCGCAGGCTATTCGCGACGCCTGTCTGCCCAGCAGCCAGCGCCTGAACTGCTTCGTGCCGGTGCGCGCCGGGGATGTGATCGGGCGGGAAGGCAACTCCGGGTATTCCTCGAATCCCCATTTGCACGTCGAATTCGGGCAGAACGCGGCGGTGGTCGCCTATCTCGACGCGATGGACGCAGACGGGGACGGAGATCGCCGCGAGCGGGTCTACAGCGGCTACATCTATGGTGAGCATAACGTCGGCTTTCGCGGCAGTCGTTCGACCGAAGTGGCGGCGTGGACGTTGGGCACGCTCCAGCAGGCGAGCCACCGTCCCGCGCCGCCGCTGGGTGAAAATATCGTTCGGAACGGCGATTTCAGCGCCGGAACGGACGGCTGGAATCCGTCCGGTCAGGTTGACTGGAATGAAGCGGACGGCGCGATGGAGTTTACGCGCATCCGCACTGCCGAGCCGCCGGACTGGGCTTCCTTCTATCAAGTGTTGGAATATGGGATGTTCCCCAATACTGTCGTTGAGGTCGTCGCCGAACTGGGCAATTCGAGCGGCGTGCCTAAAACCATCTCAGTCAGTCTTGCGAACGCGGCGGGGCAGCATTATGGCGTCGTGACCTGCGCTTTCACAATACCCGCCTCGACCGGACTCGCAGCCTACCAGATGCTAGCCCAGATACCGGGGACGTGGGCGACGACGCGCCTCGAATTCACCGTCAATCCCGCGGACAGCGCGTCTGCCGCGCTGGTGGATAACGTCGTCGTTCGCCGCCGCGCGGACGCCAGCGTGTCGGGGACGAACTGCGGCGAGTACGTGCCCGCCGACCGCCTGCTGGCGCTGCTGGCGCGCGACCTGCTTCAGCGTATGCCCGGCGCGACGATTGTGTTCGACGTTAAATCATCGCAGGCGCTGCCGAACGAGATTCGCAAGTATGGCGGCGTGCCGCTGATGTGGAAAACCGGGCACAGCCTGATGAAGCTCAAAATGCACGAGGTCGGCTCCCCGCTCGGCGGCGAGGTGAGCGGGCACCTGTTCACCGGCGAGGACTATTTCGGTTTTGACGATGCGCCGCTGATCGCGTTACGCACGCTCGAAGTCATCTCCAAGTCGAATAAGACGGTCGCGGAATTATTCGAGGACATTCCGAAGCTGGTCGCCACACCGGAAATCATCCTGTCCGCGCCGGATAACCTGAAGTTCCAGATTATTCAGGAAATCACCGACACGCTGGCGCAGAAGTACGAAGTCATCACGCTCGATGGGGTGCGCGCGCAGTTTGAAGACGGCTGGGGCTTGGTGCGCGCCAGCAATACGCAGCCTGCGATCACGATGCGCTTTGAGGCGACGACTCGAGCGCAGGTGGTCGAATACATGGAACGCTTCAAGCGCCTGCTGCAGCAGCGTCCTGAAATTGACCTGACCAGGCTCAACGAGCAGATCGACAACTTCAAAGCGCCGGAAGCGAACGGATACTGAGGAGCGATTAGCGTCAGCGGTCAGTTTTCAGCTAAAGGCAAGGGCAAAAACTTAATCCGGAGCAACAGAGGGACAGAGAAACAGAGGGTTGGAATGAAATCCGACCGGGCTAAGCGTAAATGCAATGCCCACCTTTGAAGAAATCTACGCCAGCCACGCCGACCGATACGAAGCGCTCGTCGCGCGCGAGGATTATGAGGGGAATATCCTCAAGGCGCTGCGGCAGATTTGCCCCCTGAACGGCATTGACGTGGTCGAGTTTGGCGCGGGTACAGGGCGGCTGACGCGCCTGCTTGCGCCGGTCGTCGGCGGCATTCGCGCGTTCGACGCATCGGCGCATATGCTCGGCGAGGCGGAGCGAACGCTGCGCGACACGGGCGCGACGAACTGGACGCTCGGCGTGAGCGACAATAAATCGCTGCCGGTGGACAGCGGTTCGGCAGACCTGTGCATCGCGGGATGGAGCTTCGGACACTCGGTCGGCTGGTATCCCGACGGCTGGCGCGAGGAAATCGGCGTGGCGGTGGCGGCGATGCTTCGCGTGCTGCGCCCCGGCGGAACGGCGGTCATTCTGGAGACGATGACGACAGGCAGCGAGACGCCGCATCCGCCCACCGAGGGTTTGGCGGAATACTATCGCTTGCTGGAGGACGAGCAGGGGTTTGCTTCTACGTCCATCCGTACCGATTACCGCTTTGAATCGATTGAGGAAGCCGAACGCCTGACGCGCTTTTTCTTCGGGGATGCGCTTGCCGACCGTGTCGTGCAGGAAAATTGGGTGCTTCTGCCGGAGTGTACGGGCATCTGGTGGAAGCAGATTTGAAGTACAAAAAGGCAAAGACAAAAGCGTAACGCAGAGGCGCAAAGAAACAGAGGCACAGAGGGGGCGA
>CALMDI010000507.1 GCA_937864975.1 uncultured Chloroflexota bacterium
GTCGCCAGCGGCGGAAGCAGCACGGCAGTCGTCACGGAAACCGAGGGCGGCGCAACGGTTTCGGTCGTTGCGGACGGCGAAACGGTCGATCTGGAACTGCCGATTGACGGCATTTACGGCGGCGTTTATTACGAGGTGGTGGTTGTGAGAGGGGCGGAAGGTCCCGACGTGCTGCTGCTTGAGCCGGTGAGCATCGCGCAGGGAATCGCCAGCGCGCCCGGCGGAACCAGTGTCGTGGCGGAGCCGACGGAAATCCCCGCCGCTACCGAAGTCGTCGCGGAGCCGACCGCGGCTGCGCCGGATGCCGCGACGCCCGCCGCTGGCGAACCGACCGCCGCGGCGCCAACGCCGATTCCTCCGGCTCCGACTGCAACGACCCCCGCGGATACACGTCCGCGGGCGACCGTGCTGGTCGATCCCGGTTCCAATCTTCAACTGCGCCAGTACCCCAGCACGACGGCGCTCTCCATCGGTCTCGCGCCCGCGGCGACGGTGCTGATTGTGGTCGGGCGTCAGGGCGAAGAGGAGCTTTTCCCGTTCGAGACGCCCGATCCAAGCGCGACGCCCTACGTCGATCCGGTCACGCTGCTTGAGCAGGGTCAAGACCTGAACCCGCTCAATACGTGGCTGTTTGTCGAATACAACACGCCTGATGGCGGCGTTATTGAAGCGTGGGCGAATGCCTTCTACCTGTCCGTTCGCACGCCGACCAACGCCGGAATCGCGCTCCGCAGCCTGCCCACCGTGCCTGCCAACCGCGCGGGCGTGGCGCGCGACACGGCGCTGACCGCCGCGACGCCAATTCCCACCGAAATCACGGCGACCATCGGCGGGCTGGACGAAGGCGTCAACCTGCAAATCCGCCGCACGCCGGAAACCACCGGCGAGTCGCTCACGCTTGTCCCCAATGGCACGGTGCTGGATTTCCTCGGCATCAACGCGGCGGGCACGTGGGCATATGTCCGGTACAGTGAAGAAGGCGAAGGCGAGGTTGTGGGCTGGGCGAACGCGCTCTACGTGATCGATTTCACGTTCCAGGGTCAGCCGAGCAGCCTTGAAGACCTGGAAGCGCGCGGTCGTCTCGAAATCATCTCCGACGACCAGCGGGGGCGGCTGTCGGGCGAAGTGACCGCGCCGCAGCAGCCCACCCGCGATCCCCTGCGGAACGCCGTCGTCGGCACCGTTCTGCTCAACGAAGGCGCGAACCTGCAGTTCCGGCGCGACCCTGATAACCAATCCGAATCGCTTGGGTTGATTAGCAGCGGTGAGCAGGTCGTCGTAACGCAGCGAAACGAAGCGGGCGACTGGGTGTACGTAACATTTGACGACCAGAATGGCTGGGTTGCTTCGGAATTCCTGCGCCTGACGTTCAACGACCAGCCGTATGCGCTCACCAGCTTGCCGATCTTCGGCGCGACCGGAACGGCTCCGGCGCCTGCCGCGGGCGCGACGGGCACGCCTGCCATCGCGCCGACAGCCACCGAAGTGCTCATCCCGGCAAAGATCGTGGTCGACGTGATCGGCATGACGGTTGAACCCGGTGGGAGCGGCGAAGGGCTGCCCGTGCTCACGCGCGACCGCCCGGTGTCGATCATCTTCACGACCAACGATCTTCAGTTCACGTTTATCAAGCTGGAGGACGGCACCGTCGGCTGGGTGCCTTCCTACGCGGTGCTTGCCATCGAGTAGGGTTTGAACGCCGAGCGCCACATGATCGTGGCGCTCGGCACATGTCGCTGCCTCGCCACACACCAGAGGACGCATAAGCGCGTGCGCGTTTTGATTACGGGCGTCGCCGGGTTCGTCGGTCGGCACCTCGTTCGGCATCTGCTGGATACCCAGCCAACCATCGACCTCCACGGAACGGCGCTCGATAGCCCGTCGCCCCTTGTCCCCGGCGACGTGGCGCAGCACGTTCTCGACCTGCGCGACGCGGAGGCAACGCGGACGTTTGTCGAACGACTGGCTCCCGATCACATCTATCACGTCGCGGCGCAGGCATCGGTCAGGCGGTCGTTCGACGCCGCGTGGGAGACGCTGGAAAACAATATCCGCGGACAGTTGAACATCATCCACGGAGCGCTTTCAATGCGGGTACCGCCGCGTATTCTCGTGGTCAGCTCCGGCGAGATTTATGGCGATGCCGCGCCGGAACACCTGCCCTCTGATGAAACCACGCCGCTCCGCCCATCCAGCCCCTACAGCGTGAGCAAAGTGACGCAGGACATGCTCGGCTTGCAGTACTTTCTGAGTCATAACCTGCCGATCCTGCGGGCGCGTCCCTTTAACCATCTTGGAGCGGGGCAAAGCGAAGGTTTCGTCGCGCCCGACTTTGCCATGCAGATTGCGCGGGTCGAAGCGGGTCAGCAGGAGCCGCGCCTGTACGTTGGCACGCTCACGGCGGAGCGCGACTTCACGGACGTTCGCGACGTGGTTCGCGCCTATCGCCTCATCATGGAACAGGGGACACCGGGCGACGTGTATAACGTCGCCAGCGGTATTACCCACACCATTCAGGAAATGCTCGACCTTTTTCTGCGACACTCGACCGCCCAAATTGAGATCTGCCTTGACCCGGATCGCATCCGACCGGCGAGCATCCCGATTTTGTGGGGCGATTCCAGCCGCCTGACTGCCCTGACGGGCTGGCAGCCGACGATTTCATTTGAGCAAACGCTGATCGACGTGCTGGACGACTGCCGCCAGCGCGTGAGTCGCGTGACCTAAGGAGACGTGCATGACTACGAAGCGAGCGCTTATCACCGGCATTACCGGTCAGGACGGCTCGTATCTCGCGGAATTCCTGCTGGAACAGGGGTATGAGGTGTTTGGACTGGTGCGGCGCACCAGCACGCCGTATTTCGAGCGTATTCGCCACATTCAGGACAAAATCACACTGATCCCCGGCGATATCCTCGACCTGACCAGCCTGATCGACGCTTTCCGCCTGACGCGCCCGCACGAAGTCTATAACCTTGCGGCGCAAAGCTTCGTGCCGACCTCGTGGAACCAGCCCGTGTTTACGGGCGACGTGACCGGCTTGGGTGTGACGCGCATTCTCGACGCCATTCGCGCGGTCGATCCCGAAATCCGCATGTATCAGGCGTCCAGCAGCGAGATGTTCGGCAAAGTGCAGGAAGTCCCGCAGCGCGAGACCACGCCGTTTTACCCGCGCAGCCCCTACGGCGTCGCCAAAGTGTATGGGCACTGGATTACGGTCAATTACCGCGAAAGTTATAACCTGCACGCGACGAGCGGTATTCTCTTTAACCACGAAAGCCCGCGCCGCGCCATCGAGTTTGTCACGCGCAAAGTGACCTACAACGCGGCGCGCATCAGCCTCGGCTTATCAAACGAGCTTCGTATTGGCAACCTCGACGCGCAGCGTGACTGGGGCTTCGCGGGTGATTATGTCAAAGCCATGTGGCTCATGCTTCAGCAATCCAGCCCAGATGATTACGTCGTTGCAACAGGTGAAACTAGAAACCGTTCAGCACTTCTGGAACCTGGCGGCGCTGCAGATTCGCCGTACGCTTATCGACATGGCTCGCCGCCACTTCGGGCCGTAGGGCCAGGCCACTCACCATCATTCCGATGGCGATAAGAGGAAGGGGGACGT
>CALMDI010000508.1 GCA_937864975.1 uncultured Chloroflexota bacterium
TGCCCGTCAGATCGTCGGGCGCCATCGCCGCCATTGCCTCGTCGAGATAGGCAAGCTGCTGCGCGCGCGCGGCTTGTCCGACGCTGTCGGAAACGTCGACCAGAAAAACGACGCCGAGGCGATCTGCCGCCCGCACCGTCTGCAACCCGGCAAGCGCCAGAATCAGCAGCAGCAGCATCGCCAGACGCAGGACGAGACTGGTCAGGTCGCGCGCCCGGCGATAAATGACCCGTGGCAAGCCAAGATAGAGGACGACAGGCAGCGTCAGCAGCAGGAGCAGCGCCAGCGGCGTTGTGAAGGTCATCGGCGAGCCTTGTACCAGCGCGCGGCGCGCATCAGCCGTCTGTCTCGTCGTCGGTCAGTCCGAAGGCTTCCAGGCGCGGGGTTCCCAGGTCGCTCGCGGGGACGGGCAGTCCAAGCGCCCACAGCACCGTCGCCGCCGTATCCGCCACGCTGACACTGTCGCCAAGATCCGCGCCGGGCACGACACCGGGTCCGGCGATGATCCACGGAATGTCGCGGTCTTCGGGGATATCCGCGCCGTGTCCAAAATCATGACCGCCGTGGTCGCTGGTCAGCAGCACCAGCGTGTCGTCGGTCGCGCCAAGCGCATCAATTGCCGTCAGAACGCGCCCGATTTGCAGGTCGGTGCTGTAAACGTTGTCTACATAAGGCTGGCTCATCCAGCCGGTGAGATGCCCGAAATAATCCGGGTTCGGGAAGTGCGCGAACACGACCTGATAATCCTGCTGGAAAAGCTCAATCGCGCGGTCGGCAACGCTGGCGTCGCCGCGTCGAGCGAACGTGTAATCCATCGTTTCGAGCTGGTCGAAGAGGCAGAATTTCTCTTTACCGCTGACTGTCGCCGTGCGGTAGCCCACTTCCTGCGCCCGCGTGAGGAAAGTCGGCTCGCTGATCGGCGTGCAGGTGTAGGGGTTATCGTTGTGCGCCAGTCCGTGCTCGCTCACGTCCAAGCCGGTGAGCATGGAGGCGTGCGCCGGAAGTGTGACGGCGGGCAGCACGGTTTCGGCTTCCCATGTCACCGCGCCGCGCGCCGCCAGCCCCATGATGTGCGGCGGCGCGGTCATCCGCAGCGCGTCGGCGCGCATTCCGTCCAGAGATATGACCAGAACGCGCGTCAGCGCGACGCGCGCCGGGGGCAGCGCCGCCGCCGATTGCATCGGGCGCGGCAGCAGGGAGAGCGCAGAGGCGCCAACGACAATCAGCGTCAACAGACGAAGCATTTGAGTCACACAAATCTCACTTTGTCATTCACGTTCGTGCTGCAATACATACGCATTGAGGGCTAATCAGGATCAGAGGACACGAATGACAGCTATCGGTCGGGGCAAACAGGTGTTCATCCTAAGCATACTCGAGTCCGATGGTCGTGACAATAGAAGCTGCGGCAAAGCGCGTCCGTATCCGCTTACCTGGACACTTCCTTAATTTCTTAACGGTGATATGCCGGGTTTGCAATATAGTAAGGATATCGTGATTGCTAATTCCGCAACCCCACCCCGCGCCAGGGAGGCGGGGTGGGGTTTCGCGTCCACAGCATGGCAACTAGCAATCACAGTTAAGGATATCTTCTTAATCGTTCGGACATCGACTTGAAATCGACTGAACTTCGCATCACCCTTCTCTACGCGGGCTTCAGCAGCCTGTGGGTTTTGCTGACCAATGGATTGCACAATCTGGCTTTCCTGGGTCGCTTGAGCCTTCAGGCATTCCTCGATTCTGCCGCCGGATGGGGCATGGTGCTGGTTACCAGCGTCCTCTTTTACATGATTCTACGCCGGTTGTTTCGTGGGTGGCGGGCGACTGAGGAAGCGCTGCGCGCGAGCGAAGAGCGATACCGCATTGTTTCCGATCTGATCTCCGATTATGCCTATTCCTTTCGCATCAGTCCCGAAGGTGCCTTTGAATCCGACTGGATTACGGATTCATTTTACCGGACGACCGGTTACACGGCAGAAGAATTGGATACGAAGAGCGACGTCGCCCTGTATCACCCCGACGACGCGGAGCGCGTGCGCGACGATCTTCGCCGGGTGCTTCGTGGAGAGAAAAGCAACGGTGAGTACCGGATTATCACGAAAGCGGGCGACGTGCGCTGGCTGTACATTTTCCGGCGTCCGGTCTGGGATGCGGAGCAGCAGCGCGTGACGCAGTTTTACGGGGTCGCGCAGGACATCACCGCACGGAAGGCGGCG
>CALMDI010000509.1 GCA_937864975.1 uncultured Chloroflexota bacterium
AACATCTCTGGCACACCATTTTAAATGACAAGCAAGACCTAAACGCGCACAACGTATTTGAGGCGATGATTGCGTTTCTCAAGGATTATCAGTCACGCGGTGAGGGGGAAACAAGAGATATCTCTCGGTTGCTCACCGAACTTGCAACACCGATGACGTATCAGGACGAGTGGAACCGGACGGTTGAAGATGTGTTGAGTTTGTCACCAGACGAACTCTTTGAGCGTGTGCGGATAAAATTCAAGAAACGATAGAAGTATTCAGACGCACGCCCAAAACATCCCAAAAACCGTACAATTTGTGCCTCGACGCCGGGGCTGAAGCGCCCCAGCGTCTCCTACTGGCGTCTTTACCCCACAGGCGGCGGCAGGTCGGTCGCTTCGGGCGTGGTCTCCTCGGTCGGGTCATCTGCTTCAACGGTCGTTTCGGCGGGCGCTTCAAGGATTTCTGTCGCGTCCACCGGAAGCTCAAGCAGGTCGGTCAGTTCGCTCTCCAGACCGACCTCCGGCGTCACCTCGATGACAGAACCGGAGCCAGCATCGGCGGGCGGGGGCGGCACGATCACGTCGAATGGCGAGAACTGCAAAATGCGCCCGGCGCGCGAGTCCGACACATAGGTTGTGCCGTCGCTCGCCACCGTGATACCAGTGGCGACGTTCAACTGGCTTGCTTCCGGCAACCCTTCGCCCGTTTGCCCGAACGAGCCGAGGCAGTTGCCGTAGGTGTCATAGACCAGCACGCGCCCGGCGTCGGGGTCGCTTACGTAGATAATCCCGCGCTCGGCATCCAGACCCAGGTATGGGCGGTTGCCGAGATCGTCATACCAGCCGCGCACGTCCCAGGTGTACAGCGATTGTCCGTCCTGGGAGAACACCGAGACGCGGCGGTTCCACGTATCCGCGACGAACACGCGCCCGTCCGGGTGAACAACCACGCCCGATGGCTCGTCCAACTGACCTTCGCCGCTCCCGGCGGAACCGATGTCGCGCAGATACTGCCCCTCGGCGGTATACACGCGGATGCGCTTGTTGCCCGTGTCCGCGACGTAAACGTTGCCCTGCGCGTCCACGTCGATGTCCCGCGGACCCCACAAGCCGTCCTCAGGGAATTGGGTCGCCTCGACGCCATACTGCCCCGGCTGACCCCACGAGCGCAGCAGCTCGCCGTCGGGCGAGTACACCTTGACCTGATAATTCCAGGTGTCCGCCACGTACAGGTTGCCGTCGGGTCCGATCGCCACGCCGTTCGGACGGTTAAGGACTGGCGTCCCCAGTTCCGCGTTCACCCCGCCGATTTCCGTCACGTAGTTGCCCGCCGTGTCGAACACGGAAATGCGGTTGTTGAACTCGTCCGCGACGTAGACGCGCCCGGCGTCCACCGCCACGTCCAGCGGATGATTGAGCGGCAGCGGATTGTCCGCGCCGGAGCCAAAGACCAGATTGGCGGTGCGCGGCTGCCAGTTGGCGACGCACAGATTCGGCTGCGTATCTTCCAGCGTCGTCAGCACGCTCGCGTCGCCCACGCCCATATTCCAGATTTGCGATGCCACGTCCTTACGCACGTACAGGTGCATTCGATCCGACACAGGCCACTGTGCCACGTTCCAGTTGCCGCCGATGGCTTCGCTGTAGGCGCGGTAATCGCGCGACCACCAGATGTCGAACAGCCCGCGCCGGATTTGCGCCGCCTGCGTATTCGCCGGATTAAAATCGAAGGTGTTCGCAATGCGCGCCGCCGTCAGGTTGAAGTAGTCCTGCATGGGCCACCACATGCGAATGTACTCGAAGTGGAAATAGCGATCTTCCAGAATTGGCTCGACCTTCGAGCGGTTCGCCTCTCCGACGACAACCGCCACCGTGTCCGTCAGCGACTGCGGCGTCGGGTTCGCGCCGACAAAGATCGCGTTCGGGAAATTGCGGTAATACCAGCTGTTCGGCCACGACGTTTCGTTGTCGTAGGCGAAGCGCAAGTCCATGCCCCCGGTCGTACGGCGGCTGATGTCTTCAAGCTCGTTCAGGACGATCTTGACCGGCGGCGCGGAGTGGGCGTACACCAGAAACTCGGTCGCGTAGTCGTAGTTAATGAACGATGCCATCCACGCGGAGCGGAAGGTCAGCAGCGCCAGACCGAGGAACGCCGACACTCCGATCATACTCCGCAGGTGCCGCCCGCCCGCGCGCTCCGCGACGAGGTAGATCAGGTACGCGACCAGCGCCGCGACCGCGATAATTGCCAGCCATTCGTACAGGGCTGCCAACTGCTGCTGCTGCAAGCCCGCGAACGGCGAGCGTCCGAGCAGAAATGGCTCGACAACCTGAAACAGCGTGATGAACAGCAAGGGTATTAGCAGCAGGAGCAGCCACCCGCGCCGCCAGAAAGCCGACCAGTCGACCCGCTCGAAGACGCCGCCAAAGTACCAGCCCGTGAGAAGGATCAGCGGCGTCGTCAGGTGCATCGCCAGCCAGGGCATCTTTTCGCCCGCCAGCGTGTAGGCGATCATGTTGAGCAGCGCCCACCACGACACGAGCAGCAGGAATGGCAGACGTGTCAGCCGTTCTTCAGCCGGAACGCGCTTGCGTTTGGGCGCTGCCGCCGCGTAGGGTTTGCGGAAGTCATCCGCGACTGGCTCGGCGGCGAGCGCTTCCGCGGGTGTCAGATCGTCGGTCGAGACGTCACCTGGTCCCGCCATCGCGTCCGCGCCGGACAGCGAATCGGTCGCCAGCGCGGGAAGCTCATTCGCCGCCTGACGCTCGCGCCGGAAGCGCCAGAAGCCGGTCAGCCCCGCCAGCATCGCCAGAACCCCGCCGATGACGGGCAGAAATTCGTAGAACGGCATAATGATGAGCAGGTAGTAGTACTGCGGCTGGTTGCCGCGGCGCACGCCCTGCTGCTTGATCCAGTAGCCGAGCGAGCCGATCATCCCCGTCGCCAAGCCCTGAACGTTGGTGAACATCGTCGTGAAGAAAAAGGCGAACAGCACGTGAAAGATCGTCGCGCAGATCAGCCAGCGCTTCCAGTTCCACGCCAGCCCGACGGCAATCGAGATCGCCGCCAGGGGAATCAGAGCCGCCACCGCCCGCGTAATCCCGGCGGGCGAATAATCCGTTGGATCGGCTTTGGTCGCGGCAAGGATGATTGCCGTGAGCCAGGGCAGAATCAGCGTGCCCATGACCACCAGCACGTCGAATTCGGGGAAGCGGTACAGCTTCTGCCACAGCCCGCGCCGCCGCGTGATGACGACTCCGGCGACGATGACCGCCGCGATTGCCCACGCCGCGACGATGGGCGCATTGCTCGTCACGCCGCTCGTCAGCGCGCCCTCCGCGTCGGGGTCGGTAACTTCCGCCGTCTCGCTGGCGCTGGCGGTTGCCGTGCGCGACACTTCCTCGACGAGGATCATGCCGCCGCAGGCGATGATCGCCACCAGAAACAACACGACAATGTCCGAAAGGCGCGGTCGTAACAGGCTTCCACGATATGCCCACAACCCCGCCCCGATGACCGCGACCAGCAGAAACGCGATGATCGCCAGCGTCCACGCGACGAAGCTTGTGCCCTCCACCGTGCCAAGCCCGACCACCGCCAGCGTCGCCGGCGGAACAATCGACAAGACGACGTACATGCCCAGCGCCGCCAGCGCGCCAAGCAGGATGCCAATCGTCGCAAAATACATCAGCGTCTTGCCCGGCAGCCCCCGGAAGTGCTGAAGCAGCCGCGCCACCCAGTACAGCGTCAGGAACGAGCCGAGAATGGCAATATAGATGAAGGCGCTTTCTTTCGAGCCAAGACTGCCAAGCATGGCTCCTGAGAAAATGTACAGCCAGCGCGCCCGCCGCCGCACGTTCAGCGGTCCATCCAGGTACATCATCACGCAGTAAACCATGATGAGCGTAAAGAAAATCGACGGCGTGTCCTCGCGGATGTAACGGTTGTAATACAGAACGATGGGCGAGATGAGCAGCAGCAGGGCGGTAATCAACGCGCCCGTCCTGCCGAGCCACCGCTGGAACAGCAGCGGGAGCATGACCATCAAAACGCCAAGCGCCGCCGTGTAGAGACGCGCCGTGAAATCGTTGTCGCCAAACAGAAAATACATGAACGCCGTCATGTGGAACAGAATCGGTCCATGCATGAGCGGGGTGTGCTGGTAAATGCCTTCGTTGTAGAGGTTATACGAATAGCGCGTGTGCAGGCTCTCGTCGTGGCTCATCACGCGGTCGCCAAGAATGTAAAATCGCGTGAAGATCGCCACGATCAGAATGACCAGCCACAGCACCGTGCGCCAGTTCAGGGTCACCGAGCGCGCCAGCAGCCGGTTGAGCGGGTTATACCCCTGCGGGCGGCGGCGCATGGGTGATGGATCGACAATCGTAGCCATAACTCTCCCGTTATTTTGAAGGTGTGTTCGGCGTTTCCGCGGCGGGTATTGCCGCGTTGGTCACATTCGGCGCGACCGTTGCCACGGCGCGCGGCTCTTCGGTCGAGGCGGCTTCCGTCGCGCCCGGTACCAGCGGCGCGGCAGGCTGCTGAGGCACCGCAAGGGCGACCTGCTGCTTGTCCAGCGACCACGGCAAAACCAGCGCCAGCGCCAGAATCAGGCAGGCGACGGCATAGCGCGTCAGCGGGGCGCGCGCGACGGGCGTGGGGCGATTCATCTCGCTCTGAATCGCTGACCAGACCCGCCCAAGCTGCGGCTGCTTCGGCTGACCCAGCAGCGGCAGCGCGAACGCCAGCTCGTCGCTTAGATGCCGCTGCGCGACGTATTCGGTGTAGCACATCGGGCACTCGCTCAAATGCGCCCCGATGCGCTGCCGCATCCTGTGCGGTACTTGCTGATTCACGTAGCCGATCAGTTGGGAACGGCACTCGCGACACGAAATTCGTCGGTTCATGGTTTGCTCAGTAACAAGTCAAAAGCCAAAAGTAAAAAGTGGGAACCGCCGTACGTTTGCGGAATGAGTTTTTACTTTCTACTTTTCACTTTTTACTCGTGCCCTCCACCACCCTTACGTACTCAGCAGCTCTTCCAGCAGCCCCTGTCCCATCGGCTGAAGCACGCCGCGCAGCGCGTCATGCGCCAGGCGCACGCGGCTTTCGGCGGTCTTTGCCGGGCAGCCGATCACGTCTGCCATCTCGCGATACGTCAGCCCATGCCCGTAGCGCAAGACCACCGCCTCGCGCAGCCGGGGCGAGAGCGCCGCCAGCGCCCGGGTCACCGCGTCCTGCGCCGACTGATGCGCGTGGGCGGCTTCTGGCGTGTCCGAGCGCGGAGCGGGCGCCGACTGCCAGATCAGCTGCGAAATCTCGCCAAGCAGCGAGCGGTTGCGGCGGTACATGTTGCGGCAGCGGCTGATGGCGATGGTATACAACCACGTCTTGAACGCGGCGCGCTCGGCGTCGAAGCGGTGCAGGTTCTTGAAGGCATAGACGAAGGATTCC
>CALMDI010000510.1 GCA_937864975.1 uncultured Chloroflexota bacterium
GGCTGCTCGCGCGCGTTTATCGACCAGTTCGGCTTGACCTTCCCCAACGGACCCGACTCACAGACGCGCATTTCGGACGCCTACAACATTTCCGGCGTCCCGGAAACGTTCATCATCGATCAGGAAGGCAACATCGCCCGGTTCATTTATGCCCCCGTTCAGGAAGCGGAACTGACCGAGACGCTGGATCGCCTGCTGGAAGCGGCTTAGCGATGAGCATGGAAGGTGTGCTCATCGCGCTGGTGCTGGTGGCGGGGACGGCGCTGTGGATTGCCTCGCCGCTGCTTCATGCCCGTCGCCCTGCGTCCGCCGACACGCAGGCTCAGAAGCGCCGCGAGCGCCTGGCGGTGTATTATGAACGGGTTATTACCAACCTGCGCGACCTGGACGAAGATTTCGCCACGGGAAAAATTGCCGAGGGCGACTACCAGACCGAGCGCGAGGTCTGGATGCAGCGCGGAATTCAGGCGCTCAAGGCGCTGGACGGCGTCGAAACGGAGATCATCGCCGTCGCCGCGGAAACCGACGACCACATCGACCAGCAGATTGACGAGGCGATTGAGACCGCCATCGCGGCATACCGCCACTCGTAGGACGAACCTTGACGGCAGTCCCTGAAGGCAGCAGGAAGCGAATGACCACGGGCGGGTTAATCACCCGCTCTTTCGTGCGTCTTGTCGGCGTCCTCTGCCTGATCGTCATTCTCGCGGCGTGCGAGGGACTGGGCGGCGAGCCGGTCATCGTCGCCACGCAGCTTCCTGCGACGAGCGCGCCTGCGGATCGCGGCTATCCGCTCGACCCGCCCGATCTGGCGCTTGGGGCGAGCCTGTTCGCGCAGCGCTGCGCCGCGTGTCATGGGGAGAGCGGTCGCGGCGACGGCGAGCTTGTGCTTGCCGGTCAGATACCGCCGCCGCCCGACTTCACCGATCCCGAAACGGCGCGCGCGCAGCGTCCTTCGGACTGGTTCATGACGATTACGCACGGGCGCATCGAGAACGGGATGCCGCCGTGGGCAGGCGCGTTGACCGAGGACGAGCGTTGGGCGGTCGCGATGTTCACGTATACGATGGCGACCACACAGGGGCAGCTTGAGCAGGGGGGCGAGGTTCACCAAGCATCTGTGCAAGCTGGGTACTGGCAGAACCACCATGAAGGCCTACTGAGTAAGATGCCGTGCCGCCCGCAATGATAGAACTTACCTTTTGTACAGAGTCTACTTGTCCGCAAATGGGACGGTTCAAATAAGCCATCCCAAACTCTCCTGATTTTCGATATGTGACTCAGAGTCCGTAGACCCAAGTACATCAAGCGTTCATAGTTTATCACATGGATGCAAGGGGCTTGGTGCTGGCGACGTTAGGCCGCACCGTGCGTGCGCTTCGGGAAGGCCATGCGATCTCTCCACAGCCGTTGACACACC
>CALMDI010000511.1 GCA_937864975.1 uncultured Chloroflexota bacterium
AAACGCGGCGATATGCCCCCTCGTTAGCTCGATTTCGCGCCGCAAATCCGGCGGTCCCGGCGGCGCGGGCGGACCGACAAGGGGCTGGCTGCTCGACTGCACGAGCAGCACGGTCACCAGCAGCGTCCAGCCAGGCGCGAGCGCCATGCGAGCCGGGCGGCTCCTGAGAACGCCGAGACGGCTGTAAAACGACGTGATGAATAGCTCGAATGGATTCAAAAGATCGCGCCTCCGACGCCGGATGCTAACGCGCCGGACGCGAATGTACCTGACGCCTGACCTACGCTTCGACTAAGCCCGCCCGTAGACTTCCAGGTTCGCGCCATACAGAGCGGCTGCCTGTGGAGAGGCGAGAAACGCAATCGCGTCGGCAAGCTGATCTACTGTGACCCACTTGGACGGATCGGCATTCGGCATGTCGGCTCGGTTCTGGGGCGTGTCAATCGTGCTGGGGGAGACGGCGTTGACGTGAATCCCCTGATCGCGCACTTCCAGCGCGAGACTTTCGACAATCCTCAGAACGGCGGCTTTCACCGCCGTATACGCCGACGTTCGCGCCGAGCCGCGCAGCGCCGACCGCGCCCCCACCACGATGATATGCCCCGCGATCTTGTTGTCGAGCATATATCGGGTGACGCGCCCGCAGGTCACGTAGAGGGGGCGCACGTTCAGGTTCACCAGATACTCAAACTGTTCCAGCACACCCGGCTCGTCCACGCGCGTTCCCGACCGGAAGCCGCCGACCGTATGCGCCAGCGCGTCGATGCGCCCAAAGCGCGCGTCGACCTGCCGCACGAGCGCGTCGACTTCGTCTGGATTGCCAACGTCGGCGACGACAGGCAGTGAGTCCGCGCTGAGCGTATCCGCAAGGGCTTTCAACTCGTCCATGCCGCGCCCGACCAGAACGAGCTTCGCGCCGCCCGCCGCAAATCGCCGCGCGCAGGCGGAACCCAGATTTCCTGCCGCGCCGGTAATCATCACGACCTTGTTCTCGAATTCCGCTGCCATCGCGCCCGCCTCCATGTACCGACGATGATTGTCTCAATAAGGAACGTTGGGTTTCCACGTTAACGATTGCCGTCCGGCGTAAGCTCGACAATCAAGCCGTCGCTCCAACCGTACTTGGCATCCATCAGCCGCGCGACGTCTGCCGCCAACTCCGGCTCGGCGTCGGGGCGCACCACACGCCCGCGTCCGATCAGCGTCCGGTCGCCCACGCGAAAGCGAACCGCCGGTTCGTGCTGGACGTTTTGCACCCAGTGGGCGCGCTCGCGGTGTTCCGCAACCACATAATAGAGTTCGTCGCGTTCGACAAACCAGATTTCAATCTCGTGGGGATTGCCGGTTTTATGACCGCGCGTCGTGAGATAAAGGAATGGACTCCCCGCAGGTTCGGTCATCTCAGCACGCGAATTCGGTAAGCTGCATCCGATTCCACAATGGGTTACTGCGCGCGCCGCAGGGTGAAGAATGCGACCTGCTGCCAGTTGCCCCACCACCAGTGAAGGTGCGCTTTCCCAAGATAAGACCCTTCGCCTACCTGAACCAGCTCGTCCAGCACGCGACGAATCGTCAACCGGGGATTCGGCGGCAGGTCATAGTCGATCTTGAGCACCTTCATATGGGCATCTTGCAGACCGGGGGCGACGTAGGTGCGAAAGCCAAACGCCCGATAGGTGGTCTGTGTATCCTCGTAGAACCCCTGATAGAGCGGGTTGAGCATACGCGCCAGCAAATACGAATCGTGCGTAAAAATATTGTCGCCGGTAAACTGAGACCCGTTGAAGGTTTTGCCCTTCCAGGGCATCCAGGCGGACGTCAGTTTGCGGAGCAGCGGCGTCAGCAGGGGGGTGACTTGCAGCGCGACAAGCGCCCCCGCGTAGCGACCATCCAGCGGCGGCTGCGGGAGCATCCCCTGGCGGAACTGCTCATTCAGGGCGCTCCAACTGCGCGCATGATCGGTTTGGGCGCGTGCCGCCACGCCTCCGATCTCGTCCTCGGCGGAGTCGGATGGGAAAGATACGTTGCCGATAGACGAGACGACGACCATAGGAACACCCGGCACGGTAACTCTTTTTCATATCATTCTATGCTGTAATTTACAGAAATGGACGACGACCTTTAATCAGATGCAACCGCCGTCTCGGAATTCAGGAAGCTGCCGAGTCTCCGGCTTCCGATTCGATGCCATTTTTGACCGATTCCGTCAGCGACGCGAACCGGTCAAGTTTAACCGTCGTCTGACACCTTCGTAATTCATCACGCCTGATCTTCTCTCATGAATTCTCACGACATATAAATTGACATAATTCGAGAGCGGGCGTACCCTCAAAAGATGCAATGCGATTGCTGGACCAGCGTGTAACCCGGCTAGATACCCCTGTTGACGACCCTCACCTCACCCGACCGAAAGGCGATCTGACGCATGGAAACCACCGACGTCTTCCGCCGTCTTATCATTGGCGAAAAACTGCCGACCAGCCAGGCAATGCATCAACGACTGACCAAGCTCAAAGCGCTCGCGGTCTTCTCCTCCGACGCGCTCTCGTCCACCGCCTACGCGACGGAAGCGATCATGCTGGTGCTGGCTGCCGCCAGCACGGGGGCGCTCGGCTTATCCATGCCGATTGCCATTGCGATTGCCGTCCTGCTCGTCATCGTCTCGTTCTCGTATTATCAGACGATCCACGCCTACCCCAATGGCGGCGGCGCGTACATCGTCGCCAAAGACAACCTCGGCATTGCCCCCGGCTTGATCGCCGCCGGAGCGCTGCTGATCGACTACATCCTGACGGTCGCGGTGAGCGTGTCGGCAGGCGTCGCCGCGCTCAGCTCGGCATTTCCGGCGCTGAATCCCTACCGCGTCCACATCGCGCTGTTTATCGTCGTCTTTATCACGCTGATGAACCTGCGCGGCGTGCGTGAAAGCGGCACGTTCTTCGCCATTCCAACCTACGCCTTTATCGTCGGCATTATGGCGATGATCCTGATCGGCGTCGCCCGCGTGCTGACCGGCAGCGTACCGCCCGGCGGACCGGTCGCGCTGGAGCCAATTGAGGATGCCGCCCGGCTTGCCGCGCAAAACCTGACCCTGTTTCTCATCCTGCGCGCGTTCGCGGGCGGGTGTACGGCGCTGACCGGGGTTGAAGCGATTTCCAACGGAATTCCCGCATTCCAGAAGCCGGAAAGTGACAATGCCGGGAAAACCCTGATTGTCATGGTCGTCATCCTGTGCATTATGTTCATCGGCATCACCTTCCTCGCCAATCACCTGCCGATTGTAATCAGCCACGAAGAAGGGCGTCCGACCGTCCTGTCGCAGGTCGCGGCGAACGTGTTTGGCGACGGCAGCCTGCCGTACTATTACCTGCAGTTCGCCACCCTGTTTATCCTGTCACTGGCGGCAAACACTGCCTACGCCGACTTCCCACGGCTGGCGTCCCTGATCGCGCGGGATCGCTACCTGCCGCGCCAGTTGACCAATCTCGGCGACCGGCTGGTCTTCAGCAACGGTATCCTGCTGCTTGCCGCCACGTCGTCCATCCTGATTATTCTGTTTAACGCGCGCGAGCATAACCTGCTGCCGCTCTACGCCGTCGGCGTCTTTCTCAGCTTCACCCTGTCGCAGTCGGGCATGGTGGTTCACTGGCTGAAAGAGCGCGAAAAGCCCAGTTTCACCCGAACGACAAGCTGGATGTTCCGCGTGTTTATGAACGGCTTTGGCGCGCTGTGTACCTTCGTCGTGCTGCTGATTTTGCTCGTCACGAAGTTTCTCGAAGGGGCGTGGATCGTCGCCATTGCCATCCCGATTGTGGTCGCCCTGTTCATTGGCATTCACCGGCACTATAAGGAAGTTGCCGAATCGCTGACGCTTGACGGCATTGAGCCGTTCCCGTTGACCCCGACGACCTACCAGAGCAAAAACCTGCTCCCGGTCGTGGTGCTTCTCAACAGCTTGAATCGCGCCTCGCTTCAGGCGCTGGAATATGCAATTCGCCTTTCGGATAACGTGCGCGCGGCAGCGATTGAGATCGAACCGGACGCGGTCGAAAACCTGAAGAAGCGCTGGCGGCAGTGGAATCTCGGCATTCCTCTGGATATTGTCGAGTCAGAATATCGCGAGATCGGGCGACCGCTGCGGAGCTATCTGCATGAAATCGACGAGGAAAACCCCCATACCGAAGTGCCGACCGTGGTCGTGATGCCGGAGTTTGTGGTCGAGCGGTGGTGGGAACGCTTCCTGCACAACCAGAGCGCGCGGGCAATCCGAGCGGCGCTCTACGACGACCAGATCGAACACGGGCACGGACGCCCGGTGGTCATGGTGCCGTACCGCATCGGCGATGCGTTGTACGAGCCGATTGAGCTCCTTGACGACGATCCAGAGCCGTCGCCGCCGACCGCGCCGGAAAAGCCGCCGCATCCATAAAAAGACCGCGGCGACAACAGGGTCATCGGGGTTTAGGCTTTGAAGGCGAAGTCGACGTAGGGATCGCCCGTGTCGCGCAGCTTGCCGTAGTTGAGGATCACCACGCGCATATCCGCCTGCTTGATCTTTTCCAGCCGCTCGGCTTCGGAAAAGGGCTGCCAGCGGGAAAAGATGGCGGTGAAGGCATTGTCGGCGTGCTTATTCACGTCGCGCGCGCTGACTCCGGCGAACTCCAGCAAATTCACCGCTTCGGTCAGCGAGACGTTCGCGAACATGACCTGCGGCTCGGCGGGTGCCGTGGGAGCGGCGGTTCGCTCGGCGGCAGGCGGCGCCGATGGTTCCGGCTCGCCGTCGGCTTTGAGCAGCGCCGCCAGTTCCAGCGCCGCCCGGTGCCACGTTTCGGCAACCCCCCGATGATAATACGATGTGTGCATGTCCGATTCGGCGCTGCGTATTTTGGACTCGCGCGCATGGTCGCGCGCTTTCAGCGTCCAGCGGTTCGCCATGGCGCGCAGCGCGGCGGCTAGCTCCTCTGAGGTCATCGGCGGTTTGCTCATGAGCCGGTCTCCGGGCGCTTGACGACGACCTCGACAATGCCGGGACCGTGGACGCCCAGCACGAGCTGCATTTCAATATCTCCCGTGCGGCTCGGTCCGGTGATGAAGCACAGGTTGGAACTGCCGAGGATGGCGGGCATTCCGCTCGCGCGCTCGCGCGCCAGCCACGATTCAAGGCGCGGCAGAAGTTGATCGAGCGTGACGACTGCGATCAGCACCGGCGGCAGGACAGACGGCACGCGCCCTTTGCCCGGCGCGGTGCTGAGAATGAGAGTCCCGGTCGCCGCCGCGACGGCGTCCGCGCCGATTAAGCCCGCGCCCGCCGATTTGATGAGCCTCGTATGGTCGTCGCGCCCATCGGCGTGCAGGTCGGGGAAGGTCACGCGCACGCCCGCCGCGCCGAGCGCCCCATTCAAGCCACCGACCGGAATGTACTGGAAATCCCACGAAAGGACGTGATCGACGTGGTGCTGGCGCAGCCGTTCCAGCACTTTTTCGCACGCCTCGGTGTCGCCCGTCACCGCGTGAACGCTGCCGCGCAGCCGTTCCAGTTCTTCCGTGAAGCGCGCCAGCAGCCCATCGGGCGAGGTGTCGTCCACCTCCGTCACCGGAAGATAGGCGTCGGGACGCAGCGGCGCATCCGGGAACGGCGGGCGCGGGGCGCGCAGCTTATCGAGAATTTTGTCACGCGAAGAGGT
>CALMDI010000512.1 GCA_937864975.1 uncultured Chloroflexota bacterium
TTCGTCAATATCTGGCGTTTTGATCCGGTTCTGGATGATGACGTTGCCGCTGCGTTCGCCATCCAACGCCCCGATGGCAGTTGTCCGGCTTGCGAGACAATCGCGGCACTGCAATCCGATTAAAGGAAAAAGCTGCTCCAAACAAAAAGCGCCCGAATGGGCGCTTCGCGTTGGCACAAATGAGTCTGTTACATTGATGGCGACGCCGACACCGACGCGACGCACGCTGTCAGCGCGGCGAACGGGCTGCACGCCTGATCGAATTGGAGTGTGAGGCTGCTTGCTTCAGTAGTCATCGGGGCTAAGGGAACAGTGGTGTCCACGAGGGGCAGGGCAACATAGGCGAGCAGCAGAAGCGCCGGTATGAGCATCATGATCAGCAAGCCCCGGCATGGTAGCAATCGGGACGCGCCGGAGGGCGCGGGTGTGTGGTCAATAGGATGCCAGTTTCGAGGTGGATTAATGTTGAGTTGTGCTGACACGATTCTTGTTTCCCCCTCTGCAGTCAACATCTCTAAGGTATCACGAATGGATTGTAATTACAATAGAAATAAACAAATTGTTTGAAAATTGTAATGAGTCATGGAGCGATCATTGCGCTCCGCGCAAAACGCATTCCCCATCCGGCACGCGGTCGACGGAAGGGATGAACGGAAGCGCGCTAGCGGATGAAGTCGAGGTGTTCGGTCGTCGCCTGGCTGAGATCGCTGTACACGCCGCGCAGGTCGGGGTCGGTCACGGCGAGGGCAAGCTGGTACATCGCTTCTTCCGTCATGGCGGGCAGCGTGTCACGCGCGACCCGTCCATCGGTCTTGAACCGAAATGCCCGCCCGAAGTTGACGTGGATGCGCGGGCGTTGAAAGTGTTTCAGTTTTTGCTGCCAGTCCATCGCGCCGGAAATGGCTGCCGGGATGATCGCGGCATCGGCTTTGGTGGCAATGTATGCCAGACCTTCCTTGGGGCGGGTGAGTCCGTGCGTCTGGCGCGTGCCTTCCGGCGCGATCAGAATAAGCTGTCCACTCTTGAGCAGCTCAATCGAGTTCACCAGAGCGCGGCGGTCGATCTCGCCGCGGTTGATCGTGTAAGCACCCCAGAACCAGATGAACGGCGCGATGATCGGGTTGCGCGTGTTCTCGATTTTGCTCATCGGAATGACGAACCGGTGTCGAACCGCGCCCATGCACAGAACCGGGTCGATCAGCGAGATGTGATTCATCATCAGGATCGCCGGTCCGATAGGGGGGATGTTGTCTTCGCCCGTCACGGTGACGTTCCACAGCGCGCGAAAGCCGATCAATCGAATCAGGCTGCGAATGATCTGCCGCCGCCACGCAAGCTGAGGCTGCCTGGCAACGTAGTGTTGAACGGTCTCCGTCATCGCCATCGATTTCTAGTCGTCCCGTTTCGCTGTACGTTTGCGGGGAGGACGACTGCTGGATGGACTGCGCCCTGAGGATCGCTCGCTTGTGCGCCCCGACGCGCCGCCGGAGTTTTTGCTCCGACCGCTGGCTGGACGCGGTGCGCGGCGAGGACGGTTTTCGCCTTCGGCGGGACGATTGGAGGTGCGGCGCTTCGGTCGATCCTCGCCCTGCGGTGCGTCCCGGCGGGCAGGGCGTTCCTCGGCGCTCGCGGATCGGCGGCGAGGCATAGCGCGCTCCGATCCTTCCTCTGTAGTACGGCGCGGGCGGGTGTCTCCGTCGGTTGAACGACCTTCCGGCGAACGCCGCCGTGGCGTCCGCTCAGTTTCCTCGGTCGTTCGACGTTTTGGTGGTCGTTCTCCGCTGCCGGTTGGGCGGTCGCTGGCGGCGCGGCGCGGACGCTCCTCACCGTCGTGGGGTCGGCGTGTGGCTCTGCGTGCGGGTCGCTCGCTGCTGCCCTCAGTGGCGCGGCGCGCGCCGGTGCGCTGGCGGGGTGGGCGCGTGTCGCCGCTGCTGCGTCGTGGGGGGCGCTGGTCACGCCCGGTGGATTCTCCTGCGCTGGAACGGCGACGCGGGCGTTCGTCTCCCGCTGCCTGCCCGCTCTCCGACGATGCGCGTGTATCTCCTTCCGCCGAGCGGCGCGTGGAGGAACGGCGGGGTCGTTCAACCGGGTCGCCTGCTCGTGGGCGCCCGCGCGTGGAGGCGACCGCTTCGCGGCGAGCACGCCCCGGCGAAGATGTGCGCCGGGGGCGGTCGCTGCCTTCGTCAAATCGCTCAGCCCGCTCGCCGGGCACCGGCGGTGGAATCGGGTGACGCCGGTTTTTCTGGGCGCGGTTCTTGATTGCCTTGAGTTCCGGCGACGTGGTGGAAAGCTCCTTCAAATCCTGCGGCGTTAGCTCGCGCCACTCGCCGGGGCGCAGCGTGCCGAGGCTTAACATGCCGATGTGCGTGCGGAGCAGCTTATCAACCGGGTGCCCCAGAAACGATGCCACACGCCGGATTTGCCGCTTCTTACCCTCGATCATGACAATCCGAAGCGTCGTCTGGACGGTTGATCCTTTGACGATTTTGACCGAGGCGGCAGCGGTCATGCCGTCTTCCAGAAAAACGCCGCGCTCCCACTGCTGAATCGTGCTCTGGTCGGGCAAGCCGTGGACGACGACCCGATACGTTTTCGTGTGCTGGTAGCGCGGGTGGCTGAGACGCTGCGCCAATTCGCCGTCGTTGGTCAGGACGACCAAGCCCTCACTGTCCGCGTCGAGCCGTCCGATGGTGAACAGATGCCCTTCAAACGGCACCAGATCGCGCACAGTCTGGCGACTGTCGCCGCGATGCCCGACGTTGGTGGTGATGACGTGCTTCGGCTTATAGAGGGCAATGTAAATTTTCGGCTGATTGAAGTGCAGCCGATTGCCATCGACTTCGATGACGTCGACCTCGGGATCGGCTTGCTCGCCCAGCATTGCCACGGCGCCGTTCACGCGCACGCGCCCCTTTATGATCAGTTCTTCGGACGCGCGCCGGGAAGCGATCCCCGCCTGCGCCATCAGTTTTTGGAGTCGCTCTTTCACGCGAATGGTCTTTGCTTGTGCGGTCGGTTGCTACTCATTATAGCCATGTTCCTCGTAAGATGGCGGCTGCGCTCTACTCCCCGTCGTTCTCGACCAGCCGCAGCCCCGTGAGCGCCTCGTAGACGCTGACAATGGCGCTGTTGTCCTGCTCGCGGTTTCCCTGTTCGAGCATCGCCGTGTAGAGCTGCTGGATAACCGCCGTCACCGGCAGCGGAATCCCGTAGGTTTTCGCCGTATCGAGGACGATGCCGAGGTCTTTGTGCTGCATATACGCCTTAAAACCAGGCTCGCGGTTGCCTGCGAACAACCGCGGCGGCTTCACGTCCAGCGTCCACATTTGCGCCGCGCCGCCTTTGATCGCATCGACCATCCGTCGGGGATCGACTCCTGCCTTTTGCGCCGTAATCAGCGCTTCCGCGAGCGACGCCATTTGCGCGCCGACGATAATCTGGTTGCAAACCTTCGCGATCTGTCCCGCGCCGCTGTCACCCACCAGCACCCACGCCTTGCCCATCGCGCGAAAAAGCGGCTCGGCGCGGTCAAACGCCTCTTGCGGACCGCCGACCATAATCGTCAGCGTCCCGTCGCGCGCGCCCACGTCGCCCCCGCTGACCGGGGCATCGAGCGCCATCACGCCTCGCGTCGCCAGTTTTTCTGCCAGCGCGCGCGCGGTTTCAGGCTTGATCGTGCTGTTGTCGATGTAGACGAGTCCCTCATGCGCGCCTTCGAGAACGCCATCCTTGCCGAGCACAACCTGCTCCACGTCGGGCGTGTCGGGAAGATTGGTAAAGACGAACTCGACTTGCTCCGCGACCTCGCGCGGGTTGCCTGCCGCCGTCGCGCCGTCGCGCACGAATGCCTCGACCTTGGCGCGGCTGCGGTTGTGGACGACCAGCTCGTGTCCGGCTTTCATCAGGTTACGGGCAATCGACCCGCCCATGATGCCAAGACCGATATAGCCTACTTTCGCCATGTGGGACTCCTGGAGAGGATGGTTAACATGGCGTTAAATTTAACGCAAAGACGCACAGACTCGAAGCCGCAAAGAGTTCGCGCAGAAAATAATGGTCATATTTGGAGAAATAGCACGCGGGTGGACGCAAAATCGACGGAGTCAAGGCGGGGTCGGTGAAATCAGAGGGCATCAGTAGGGGCGCACGCCTGTGCGCCCGAATTTAAACCCAAACGGGCGCACACGTGGGTGCGCCCCTACGTCGAGTCCTCCATAGCTTCAGTCGAGTGGCGCTTTGAAGGAGACCGTGCGTTACGAATTAGCTCACCACGGCGACCGAGGTTTTCGGCAGCCAGCCCTGCCGCTGCCCGCTGCTGAACACCACCTGTACCCAGTCATCCTGCTCGGCTACCACGCGGACTTCGGTGCCGCCGGGAAGTGACGCGGGAGCGCTGTCGGCGTCGGGGCTGACTTTGAGCGGCGCGTCGCCCACGATGACCACGCCCGCGGGTTGAGCCGCCTGAACGATCATGCGCGAGCCAAACGCCGCCACGCCCGCGACCATCAACACGGCGACGAGAATGAGCGCCAGCCGCGAGAGCCGCCGCGGGAAGCCCGGTTCCAGACGCCGCGCGATGATAAACAGCAGTGCGAACGCAGCCAGCAAGCCAAGCGCTCCCGCTGCCGTTTCACTCAGTGTCAACCACGATTCAAGCAGGCGCGTCACGCGGAACATCGGCGTAGCGGGGCTGGCGTCGAGCGTCTGGTTGGCTTGCGCTCGCGCGAGGCTCAGGTTGGCGCGAACGTCCTCATCACGCGGGGCAAGCGCCTGCGCGCGGCGATAGTTCAGAATCGCCTGTCCCAGATTTCCCTGTGAAAAGTAGGCGTTGCCGAGGTTGTAGTACACGTCCGCGCTGCGGATTCCCTGGCTCACCAATTGCTCGTACATCAGAGTAGCGTCCGCTGCCTGCCCGCTTTCGAGCAGCCCGTTTGCAACCCGCAGCGTTTGCGCGTCCGCCGCCGGAGCGGGGGCGGGGCGGCTGACCAGGAACAGAAACGCCGCGCCGCCGATGGCGAGGAGCAGTAGAAGAACGTACCACAGGCGTTTCATGCGACGAATTCCTTTTCCAGGTCTTTAATCACCCGTTCGGTCATGTCCAGCAGCGCCTTGTTCTGGTCGTCGCGGTCGGGGCTGAAGCGGCTGGCTTCCGTGCGAACGAGGCAGGCGTCCACGCGCTGGACAAGTTCCGGCGCGACGCCGCGCGCTTCCAGCGTCCGCGCCAGCGCGCTGCGGGTCATGCCGGTCACGGGCTGGTGTACCTTATCGGTAATGTAGCCCATAAGAATCTTCGCCGCCGCGCTCCCGGCGTCGGCGCTGCTGCGCCGCGCCTGCGACAGCGCTTTCCGCGCTCGTTTCAGCGCGCGCGAGGCGCGAATCTGGTCGGCGTTGACGTGCACGTGCCGGTCGTAACGCGCCCACAGGAATTCCCCGACGAGCGCCGCCAGCGGCAGGAGCCACAGCGCCCAGAACATCGGCTGTTCGGTCAGCGGCTTCTCGGTCGTCAGCACGTCGGGCGCGGGTCTCAGCGGGCGAAGCCCCGTCTCTGGC
>CALMDI010000513.1 GCA_937864975.1 uncultured Chloroflexota bacterium
CGCCCGGGCGGCGGCCGTAGCGGTCGCGCAGCCAGGCGGCGTCGCGGACGCCGATCACCGCATCGCTCAGCTGCGCGGCCATCGACCGCCACAGCAGCTGCAGCTCGCGCCACGGCGGCCGGCCCTCGTCGAGGGCCGCCAGGTCGAGCGGCTCGGTTCGCCACAGCCAGTCGGCCGCGGCCGGCTCGGCGAGCGCCGGCCAGCTGGCGAGCAGCACATCGTCGACCGCGGCGTAGAGCTTCAGCCGCTCGGCGACGCGCATCGCGCGGTCGTTCGGGAAGCCGAAACCGATGGCGTGGCGCTGCCCCCAGCCGATCTCGCGCTCGAGCAGCGTCGCGGCGACCTGGTGGAACGGCCCGCCCGCGCGTACCAGCCCGGTGTTGGCGTCGGCGGCCACCATGACGTCGCAGACCTGGCACGCCAGCACCGGCTCGCCGCGCATCAGCACGCGGCGCGAGACGCCGCCGTAGTGGGCAACCAGGCGATCGGCGCGCCAAAGCCCGTGGCGATCAGCACCATCGACATGCCCGTCATCACGACGTCGAACACCTGAATGATGTCTCCGGTCGTACCAAGCGTGTCTGCCATCGAATTGACGGCGTCATAATCTATTAATACGTCAGCCATTGCTGGTCTCCTTTCGTGTCAGGTCGAGGGGTCTGGTTGCGTTAGAACCCGAAGATACTGCCGATAGCGCCGATGGGGTTGGAGAGCATGTCGTCCAGCTCGCGCAGCGTGTCCAGCGTCTTGTTGACGCCGCTCGTGAACTGGCTGGTGAAACCGAGCGCCTCCTCGATCTTGGCGACGATAAATTCGGAGCACTCTGCCTGGAACGCATCCGCGCCTTCGCCCTGCCACGATGGTCCGACCAGCGCGCCCAGCGACTGTTGAACCACGTTCTTGGCTTGTTCAGCAACGTCCACCTGCTTCAGCACCGAATTCAGCGCGTCTTCCAGTTCGTCAATGATGACAGAAAACAGTCCCATGGTTTCGTCTCCTTATCGTCCTATTTGAACCGGCTCGCCGCCGTCGTATCGCCCTCTTCCATGAAAGCCCGCGCGCCGTTGACGTCGCCCGCCAGCTCGTTCAGCTTACCGTTGATCTGCTTCGTGAACGGGATGATCCCGCTTTCGATCAGTTCCTGAAGCTTCTGCCCGCCCTTGCCGACCAGAGCGCCGCCATCGATCATACCCTGCACGCTCGACAGCCCGCTCTCAATGTCGTCGAGCGCATTCGAGGCGTTGACAAATGCGCTGTTCATTGCCCGCATCATGTCATAATCCATAATGACATCAGCCATGTCGTTCTCCCTTTCCTAATTTATCTGCTAACGAAAAGCGAGCACCCGGTTACAGCGATGCGAAGTAGCTGAGGATGGTCTGTTCCGCGTCGTTGAACATCTGGCTTATCCGGCGCGTCTCGGTACCCGCCACCTCAAAACCGGTCTTAAGAATGTCCAGCTTGGGCAAGACCTCGTTGAGCATCTCGTCGTAGAATGCGTCCGCGCCGACGCCCTTCCAGCCGCCGCCCTGGAGATCGCCGACGAGCCGCTGAATACGCTGCATGTGATCATTCACCGAGTCGGCAAAGCGATCCATTGACTGTGCAATGCTGTCCATATCGTCGTACTGAATCTGGAGCTTTTGAGCCATGCGTAACTCCCTTCAACACTGTGCAAACGAAGCCGATAGAAATAGTGCGCTGCTGCGCGTGGCGGTCTGCGGTGCGTTCGATAAGGACCTCCTGGAATTTTTGATCGGTGTAGCGAACTTATGTGCCAGTGTATGAGAGAAAAATGAGCGTGTCAACGAAACTATTACGTAACATTACAGCTTTTTTACAGGTGTTTATGCCTCTCCCATCACTGGCAACGAGTTTTTTACACTTGCTAGGGTGCGACCGGCTCTGTGCCATCCGGTAAAGCAGCGCCCGCGCCGAACTCAAAGTCTTCTGGTGTCGGCGGCGTGTCCGGTGTTGGCGGGGTGAGGCGTGGGACGCCGCTCAGACTGCCCGCGAGCAGCAGCACCCCGGAGCTTACCCAGCCGCGCGCGCCGCCGGGAAGCTCGATGAAGTACCAGCCAGCGCTGCTGTTCACGCCAAGCACCCGCGCGGACTCGCCCGCGTTGAGCGACCCGACCCGCTCAAACCCGGCGCCCGCGCCGCGCCGCACGTTGGCGCTCTGCGCCTGCTCCGGGTTGACCATGACCCGCGGCGTCAACGGCTCTGCCTGTTCGAGCGTGGAGACAGAAATCCAGCCTTGCTCGCCCTCAAGCGCGCCGTCGAGGATCTGCACGTGCCGAAGGAGAGTGCTTTCAGATTCGGGGTGCGTCCGTACCACCTCGTCAACGAGGTGCACCGTCGTGCCCGCCTCGATATCCAGCGTGTCCATCACTTCCGGCACGGGCGCGCCGACCGGACTCAGAACGTACAGCGGTGCTTTTGCAGACAGGACGACGCCGTCATCCCCGGCAGCCTGGAGCAGCAGCGCCGCGCGCGCTTCCGGCGGCACGCCTGGCTGCGGCGTGCGGGTTGCCAGCGCCGGGTTGAGCGTGACCGTCGGGTTCGCCGCCGCAGCGCGTGACGTTGCGGATGCTGTAGGGCGCGGCGTGAGCGAGGGCGTGCTCGTCGGTCGTTCCGTCGCCGTTACCGTGGGTGAGGGGGTCGGCGTCGGGCGAGGCGTGCGCGTGAGGGTCGGGGTAGGGCTAAGGGTCGGCATACGGGTTGCGGTCGCGGTGGAGGCGCGCGCGACCAGGGTGCTGGTTGGCTTTGTCGGCGCGACTACCGCCTGCACGGTTGCTGTGAGACTCGGGCGCGGTGTTGGCGTGCGCGTGGCGGTCGGACGGCGGGTTTCCGTAGGGAGCGGAGTTTCGCTCAGGACGCTGACGACACTCGCGCCGGTCGGCGACATTTCCTCCGTGGCGACACTCACGGCGACCAGAACGGCGTCGGTTTCTTCCGCGGCTGCCAGCGCGGTTTGTGTGGGCGGAGCGGCAGGGTTTCGGTTCCACAGCGCCAGCGCGCCGAGGATGAGGAGCGCAATGAGCAGCGCCAGCACGCCAAGCCCAAGAAGGGAGCGCGAACGCGGCGCGGAGCCGAGGCGCACGATGATGACGGTGACATTGTCGGGCGCGCCGCGCCGCCGCGCCAGCGCGACCAGCTTGCGCGCTGCCGACTTCGCCGGGGAATTCCTGATCGCGTCCAGAATTTCATGCGTCTCGACCAGATCCCACAAGCCGTCGCTGCACAGGATGAACACGTCGCCCTGCTGCGGCTCGATCTGGTTGTAATTGGGCTGAATCGTCGTCGGCTGACCGATGAACGCGGTCACGTTGACGTTGCGCGAGCGCCTGGCTTCCTCATGAGTAATGAGTCCCTGCTCAAGCTGGTGCGCCAGCACGCTCTGGTCGCGCGATAACAGTTCGACATAGCTGCCGCGAATGTGATAGACGCGGCTGTCGCCCACATTGAAGATCAGCGCGGTGCCGGATGGCAGGATCGCCAAACCGGCGGCAGTCGCGCCGATCCGCGCCAGCCCGACCGTTTGCGCCTGCTCGCGCACGTGGGGGTTGGCGGGTGCGAGCGCGCTCTGGAGGCGCGCCAGCGGGTCGGCAGCCGCGGCGTCGGGCGCGTAATAGACGCGCGTGAATTCGGCAATCGCCGCCTGGCTGGCGACGTCGCCGCCGCCCATGCCGCCCATGCCGTCTGCGACAATAAACACCGCGCCGCCGCGCTCCTGCTCAGAGTCGGGGCGCGGCACCAGCACCGTAAACGAGTCTTCGTTTCGGCTGCGCTTTAGCCCGGCATCGGTTAAGCCGGCGACGTCCATTGGTGGTAGATGTTCAGCCATGCTTCACCCGCCGGAGGGATGCCGATCTCAATAACTGGTTTTGTCCGGGTCGAATCCTGAACTGCCGAGCGGCTCATCTGCCTCAAACACCAGCACGGTCGTCGTGCCGAGGGTAATTTTACTGCCGCGATTGAGCGGCGTCGGCGTTCGCGGGGTCAGCCGCGCCTTGTCGACAAAGGTTCCGTGACGGCTTTCGAGATCGGTGATATAGAACGTGCCGTCCGCGTAGGTAATTTCCGCGTGGTTGCGCGAGATGTCGTTGTCGCCTTCGATGCTCAGGTCGCGCGTGCCGCGCCCCATCGAGTAAGGAATGTGATCGACGACAAACTGCTGCCCGTTCAGTCCGGGATTGCGCGTGCGGCTGATGAGCAGCGTGGCATGGGGCAGGCTGACGCTCGGAATGGCGTTCGTGGCGTCGGGATTGGCGCCAAACGACGGCACGACGTTGGTGGCTTCGACCCCCGGCTTGTGCTCCGGCGCGCTGCGCGCCGATGGCGCCGGCGCCTGTGGGACTGGCTGAACCGACGTCATCTCCTGCAGGAAGGCGGTGCCGGTTTTGGCGCGCTTCGGCTGGCGCAGCAGCATGAACAGCAGCAGGATGAGCGCCACCATGATCGCGCCAATCACGACCACGATGATCGGGTTGCTGCGCGCCTGCGCGATCAAGGCTTGCAAACCCGAAAGCGGAGTCGCCGTCGGCGTTGGGGTGGGGGGGGTGATGCGCGCTTCCAGTACCGCCGAATCGAGGAGTTCGTTTTGCGCGTTGTAGGCGTTGAGCGTGATCTCGTACTGACCGCCGGGAATCTCCGTGATCGGCACGCTGATCGCGTCGAACGGCGGTGTCTGGAACTCGAATCGCTTGACGAGGGTATTGCTCTCGCCATCGACCAGCCGAAGCTCGTACCGGTCGATCATCCGCTCATTGGTGCGGTCGATGCGGAACACCAGTTCCGACATGTCGGCGTTTGGCTCTATGCCAAAGCTGATCTCGACCAGCACGGGCGTCGGTGTGGGCGTCAGGATGGGCGTATAGGTGAATTCACTCTCGCTCTGGCTCAGGATTTGCCCGTTTGCTCCCTGAGCAATCACGTTGATGACGTAATCCTGTCCGGGTTGAAGCTCGTCGGTCGGCAGGTCGATGCGCGGCTCCGGCTCGAAGCTGTAACGTCGTTCGAGCAGGTTGGTGTCGCCGTTGACGACGTTGATTTCGAGATTCTCGATCTGTGCCTGTCCAAGTACGCTCACGTTCAGCGTGATAATGTCCTGCGCTTCGTCGTACTCGATACCCGTAAGCGTGGCACTCACCGGTTCCGGCGTGTTGGTCGGCGGCTGGGGTGTCGCCGTCGGACCCTGATAAGTAAAGGTCACTGGCTCGCCACGCGCGACGATTCGTCGGTCGGCATCCAGCCCGGTGAGGACGACTGTCACTTCGCCGTCACGCAGCGTTCGGCTGGGGAAGGTCGCCGTTTCCGGCATCGGCGCGGGAAGGACGAATTCTGCCTGGACGAGATTGTTCTCATCCTTGAATTCAAAGCGGTACTCGCTGACAAGCTCCTCGTTGGCGACCAGCGCCTGAATCGAGATTGTCTCCGCCGCGGCATCGTAGGAAATGCTGTCAACCGCGACGGTGACGATGGTCGGCGTTTCCGTAGGCTGAGTCGGCGTAATCGTCGGCGTCTGGCGGTAGTCGCGCTGCGCGATGAACACGGCGACCGCGGGCTGCGGGAACGAGCCATCGCCCAGCGTCGCCAGCACCTGCGCCGTGTGCTGTCCAGCGGTGGGGTAAATGAGCGCGCTCGCAAGCCACTGGCTCTTAAGCGCGTCGATGATCTGTTGGAACAGCGACGAAAGCTCCGCCTGCTCCCCGATGACCGACAGCCCGCCTGTTGTCGCCGCCATATCCTGAAGCTCGGCAACCATCAGCGGCGTGCCCGCCCGCGTCAAGCCGATGGTGTGAATCGGCACGCGCGATTCGGGGCGATTGGCAAGGTCGATGACTTCGGTCAGCACGTGCGTGCTGCACACGCTGCCATCCGCTTTTTCGTCGCGCTGACCGTCGGTGAACAGAATAATCGCGCGCCGTCCGGCGGGCACCTGCTGCATCAACTCGACCGAGCGGTACGTGGCGTCGAACAGGCACGTCCCGGCAAGGTTGCGCGGCTGGACTTCGCCAATCGCGTTGATAACCCGGTTGCGGTCATTCGTGAAGTCGGTGAGGACGCTGACTTCGTCGTTGAACCGGACGACCGAAAAGAGCGCTTCTTCCGGCGCGCTGTTGACGGCGTTAATCGCCGCCTCGCGCATGGGCTGGGCGGCGCTCGCCATCGTGCCGCTCGCGTCGAGAACCAGCGTAATGTAGATGGGTGAGGTCGGACGCTCGACGGTCGCGTCGTAGCCAGAGCCGTCGTCCAGCAAAATTCGCGCCGAGGAGATTTCGGCATCCGTCAGTACGCGCCCGGACGTATCCGTAACGTTGAAGTAGACGCCCAGGCGAAGTCCGTCGCCTTCTTCCGCAAGTTCCGGGTAATTGATGAGAAGCTGCGTGGCTGTTTGCGCCTGCACGAAGACCGGCAGCATCAGCAGCACGAGGAGAAGGGTCACACGGAGAAACAGTCTGTTTCTGAACATCATGGGCGACCTCGTCGGCTGAGTTCCGGCAGGAAACGATTTGCGGCGCGTCGGCAACCGTATCTTACCAATTATCTTCGCCCATAGAAATAGATGCAAGTGAATCGTAAGATCGTAGGCGAGTTCGCCTGCCTCTCAACATCACGAAATTGCGCGTCCGATAAGCTCGGCTGCCATGCGCGCGCCGATGATGTTGCGCGCCACGGGTCCAATTTCCAGTTCCGCCAGCGGTCCGGTCACCAATAACCCCGGCGCCCACGCCAGCGTCGAATTAACAATTGGATAACCGCAGCCCGCTACGGGCAAATCGTACGCGGCGATGGCGTAGTCGAGCCATCTACCGCCCGGTCGCGCCGCGTCGAACCCTGTCGCCAGAATGACGCGGTCGGCATGAATAGTGTCGCCGCTTTGCAACCGCAGTGAGATCGCTTGTCCGCCGCTTCCTTCGGCGGCTGCGACTTCTCCGATACACAGTTCGAGAGCGCCACGGGCGACCGCCGCGCGCAATTGGTCATGAACGTCAGCAGGCACGGAACCGCTGTGCCGCGCCCGCTGAATGATCTCGCGGCGCGCGGCGTAATCGCTCAGGGTGGCGAAATTCGTGCCGCAGTCGCCGCCGATCCAGCACAGGTCGGCGTCGAATGGAAAGACGCGCGGCTCCTGCCGCATGAGCAGAGTCACGCGCCGCGCGCCGCTTTGTGCCAACGACAGCGCAAGCTGCGCCGCGCTGATGCCGCCCCCGACCACGAGCAGATGTCCGGCATAAGGGAGCGCCTCGCGGTTAAAACCCGGTTCATAAAGGTGATGGATGGGCGCGTCTGTTTCTCGCAGCTTCTGCGCCCACGGCGTCCAGCGCGCCTGTTCGGTCGCGCCGATGGCAAGCAGGACATTCCGCGCGTCAATAGTGCCTCCATCGGTTTCGACGCGCCAGCCATCCGCTTGCTTCTCAAGCCCGGACGCTCGCCCCACGAGCCGAAGCGATTCCAGGTCGTGCCGGTCGATCATCCAATCGCAGTGGGCGCGGAACAACGCGAGGGAAGGGCGGTTATGCGTGGGAATAAACTGCGCCAGCGGCTGCCCGGCGCGTGTTTTGGCGAACGTGCTGATCGACCACGGATCATGATCGAGGCTTTGCACGTGCGGCGAGCGCAGAAACTCCATGCCGACGCTGCGGGTGCATTCATCCCAGCGTGCCAGCGGCTTTGCGTACGGATCAAGGACGCGCAGTCGATCTTTCGGCACACGTTTGAGGCGCGTCAAATAGAAGGACAGGTACGTCCCGTGAATGCCGCCACCAATGATGAGCCAGTCAAGCATGAGATTCGAAAGTCGTTAACACTGATGAGAAGTTAAGGCGTTACATTCCAGCCGGTGAACGTCTATGTGCAAGTTCAAACAATGGCATGAAGCTTTCCAGCTCCATTCCCGGTTTTAGGAAATACTCAGCTTGGTCATGAACCTCGTGATATCGCCGCATCACTTCGGGAAACGCTCCTACAAGCGGCTTGACTCGCTTGATATATAGATAAATATCCCTGGTGCCTCGGTCTATTGCGATGCCAAATGCGGCTCGGTTGCTCGATGCCTTGAAAGCACACCAATTGCTGTTGAACTGCTTTCGTAACAGCCATCCGCGTTTAGCGACGATGAGTTCCAGTTCGTGTATGCGGTCAAAAAATTCATCGGCACAATCGAGACCGAACTCTTTGCGATAATCGGCGCGGGTTCGCTCCGCCGGTTTGGATGCCACTAATTTCCTCCTGTCATATTTTCAAGGCTTTGAACGTAGAGACAGTACATACCACCTAATTGATCGTGGGTATCACTTGATTTTCACTCAAAGCTCAACCCTCAATCCTCAAACCTTAATTTCGACCCGGTCGATCTCATCCATCATCCGGTTGAATTCGGGGATCGACAACTGCTGCTTGGCGTCGCTCATCGCCACGGGCGGGTTCGGGTGAACCTCGACCATCAACCCGTCCGCGCCGCTGGCTTTGGCAACGCGCGCCAGCGGCAGGGCGATGTCGCGCCGTCCCGCCGAGTGGGAGATGTCGACCACGACGGGCAGATGCGTTTCCAGCTTGAGCACCGCTACGCCGCCAATGTCGAGCGTGTTGCGCGTCCACTTTTCAAACGTGCGAATGCCGCGCTCGATAAGAATGACGTTCGGGTTGCCGCTGCTGACGATGTACTCGGCGGCGTAGAGAAATTCTTCGAGCGTTGCCGCCAAGCCGCGTTTCAGGATCACCGGCTTCTGAAGCTGCCCGACCGCCTTCAGCAGCGCGCCGTTCTGCATGTTGCGCGCGCCAATCCAGAAGATATCGACGTATTCCAGAAACATCGGAATATCGCTTTTATCCATAATTTCGCTGGTGACAAACATGCCGTACTTGTTCGCCACCTGCCGCGCGATCTTCAAGCCTTCTTCGCCCATTCCCTGAAAGTCGTAGGGCGACGTTCGTGGCTTGTATGCCATGCCGCGCATAATGCGGATACCCCGCTCGGCGAGCGCTGCCGCGGTCTCGTCCGTCTGCTCGTAATTCTCGACCGCGCACGACCCGGCGATCACCGTGAAGTCACCGTTGCCGATCTGCGTGCCGTCGGGCAGCGTAATGACCGTGCGGTCTTCGGACGTTTTGCGCTGCACCAGAATTTTCGCGCGCGCCTGCGATTCTTCCAGCGCCATCGACGCGCGGAAGATTTCACGGAACAGCGCCTTGATCGTCTCGTTGCTGTAAGGTCCTTTATTGGACGATTCCAGCGCCTGAAGCATCTGGGCTTCGCGCTGTGGGTCGTAAAACGAGCGTCCCAGCGCCTGCGTCACCTTGCCGATGTCCGAGACGACCC
>CALMDI010000514.1 GCA_937864975.1 uncultured Chloroflexota bacterium
AACCAGCCTCGCCAAGTGGTACGCGACCGATCACAGCGTGCAGGCGGCGCTCGAAGCGGTGCAGGTGCATGGCGCCTACGGCTTCAGCGACGAGTATCCGGTCGAGCGCTATCTGCGGAACAGCAAAGGCGCGGTTATCTACGAAGGCACGAGCGAGATTCACCAGTTGATGCAGGCGGATTACGCGCTCGGCTACCGCGACGACAAGCCCCTGCGCCGCGAGCTTCCCGCCTACGACCCCGAACTGTGGCAGTCGGAAGCCACGACCGAAGCCGTAGGGGATTAAGCGTTACAATAGCGGGGAACACGCAATGTGTGTCCCCTGGCTTATTTGATCATCCTAAGTGAGCAAGGTCATAAGCTGTGCAAACGCCCATCCTGTTTTATGACAAGCTTCAGTTGACCGGCGACGTGATAGCAACTGGAATTAGCTACGAGCAATTCCTGAATGATTTTGACGGCGAGCACGCGGAGTGGATCAACGGAGTTGTCATTGCAATGGCGTCGATTGATGAGCGACATGATGCGCTCTCCAGCTTTTGCCAGATACTTTTTAGCGCCTATCTCGAACTCACCGGCGGCGGTCGTATACTACGTGACCCCATGGTCATGAGGACGTTGCCAGAGCTACCCGTACGCGCCCCAGATCTTCAGGTTTTGCTGCCTCATAACGTGCATAAACTAGGACGGAATGAAGTGGTTGGGGCAGCCGACTTAATTGTCGAAATTGTGTCGCCTAGCAGTCATCGACGTGACCGGATTGAGAAATTTACTGAATATGAAGCCGCTGGAGTTGCGGAATATTGGGTGCTTGATCCAACTCGACACGAATCTCTCTTTTACGGGTTAAATGAACACGCAAAGTACGAACTTCGCGAACCGGATGCGGATGGCATTTATAAGAGCATTGTGCTTGATCGCCTGAGCTTCCGGGCAGATCTTTTCTGGCGTGAGCCATTGCCCGGCGTGCTAGAGACACTTCGGATGGTTCAGTCCATGCTCGGTCAGAGCTAGCCAGTCATGCAGCAGGTTATGAGGCGACGCCATGGAACGCGCATTTGAAGCGCCAACGGTGATGAATATCAGCGGCGATGTGATTGCCAGAGATGTCAGCTATGAGGATTTCCTCAATCGCTACGATGGCGAACACGTAGAATGGATCGACGGAGTTGTCATCACGATGTCGCCTGTTACACCCGATAATAATCGCATCAGTGGTTTTGCGTCGCGCTTGTTGGCAACTTACCTGGAGCTAGCGGGCGGCGGTGAGGTGTTTACCGACCCCGTCGTTATGCGACTTCCTAATCAACACCGTGGTCGCGCGCCGGATATCCAGGTTGTTCTCCCTGCCAACACACATCTGGTGCAAGGTCAGGAGATTGCGGGACCCGCCGACTTAGTAGTAGAGGTGATATCGCCCGGCAGCCAGCATCGGGACAGGGTCGAAAAATTCGCTGAATACGAGCGTGCCGGTGTAAAGGAATACTGGATTCTCGATCCGACACGCCACGAGACACTTTTTTACGTGCTCAACGCCCAGGGCTTGTACGAACTCCAGGAGCCGGATGAACATGGCGTTTACCACAGCGTCGTGCTCGACCACCTGACTATTCCAGCCGGTATTTTCTGGCGTGATCCGCTCCCTAACACCGTGGAAATTTTACAGATGGTTCAGTTCATGCTCGGTCAAGGCTAGCGGATGCGAATTGTCTTTTTCGGGGACAGCCTGACCTGGGGTGGCTACGGCGGCAATTACGTCGATGAGGTCGCCCGACTGCTGCCCGATCATGAGATCGTCAACGCGGGCAACGGCGGCGATACCGTCCTGAGCCTGCTCAACCGCCTTGACGAGGACGTGCTCTCGCTCAATCCCGACGGCGTGTTCGTCATGATCGGCGGCAACGACGCCATTTCCTTCAGCCAGCCCGCCACGCGCACCTATTACCGTCGCGGCGAGCGCGCGCCCGGCGGCGTCGTCACGCTCGACCTGTTTACCCGCTCCTACCGCGATCTGCTGACGCGGATTCAACTGGCGCATTCCCTCGCCTGGGTTGGGCTGGAACCGAACGAGTACAATCCGGACACGCTTTACGCGCAGCGCCTGTTCAATGACGCCGCACGCGAAGTCGCGGAATCGCTCAACGTGCCCGTGATCGACTTCATGGCAGCGTTTCCGCCCCTCGGCGTCAAAGACCGACCGCCCTTAGACCTTGCGACGATCCGCCTGATCGGCGAGCGGTCAGATGGGGTGTGGAATGACTATGAGAAGGAACGCGCGGCGGGTGGCTACACGTGGTCATTCGATGGAATGCATATCACGCCTGAAACCGCCCAACGTATGGCGCGGCTGATCGTGGACTTCCTCGCCCTCTAGCTGCCA
>CALMDI010000515.1 GCA_937864975.1 uncultured Chloroflexota bacterium
CGGCGTCCCGGAAAGATCCGCCAGAAAAATGTCGGCGGGAGCGCAGTCGAAATCGCGCGGCGCATCAGGGTCGAGCGTGTCGTCCAGCACCTGCTGGTGAAAGCGCAGGCAGCGGCGGTCGGCGTCCCAGGCGATAGACGGAAGAAACCCGTCGTTAAGGTGAAAACGCTCGGCGTCGCCCAGGATGGCAAAGCCGCCGCTGCGAAACCATTGAAGCTGCATCTGGTAAACGTTGATGTCCCAGTATTCGTAGTAGCGCAGGTCGGCGGGCTGGCGCGTGCGGTTTTCAAGCTCCACTTCGGCAATCAGAAGCGGGTCGTCGCCGTAGGGCGCGTAGACGCGGCGGCGCACGGCGACATCGCGGCAGGTAGTGCGGGTCTCGAAATAGCCCATGCCGAAAACGCGCTCGACCTGCGCGCCACCCGGACGGTAGCGAAATGCCGTCGCCCAGACTTCCGTGCCATCGTCGACGTAAGCAAAGCCCCCGGCGCAGGCATACGCGGGAAGCGTTGTGCGCTCAGCAAGCTCCTGCGCCAGCGCTGCGGACATCGGCGCGTCCCCGGTCGTGCCGCGCGGCATGACCCCAGGCGACTCGTAGCGTTCCTTCACGGATGCTGCCGGACGCACCAGCCGCGCGAGCCACAAGCGCACCTGCGTCACCTGCCACACCATTGCCCGCAGCATCCGAAGCAGGCGCGCCGGGAGATCGTCTGCTTCGGGCGGCAGGTCGCCGTCACTATGGACGAAGCGGTTGAGAATCACCCCGCCGCGATCCCCCAGATACACCTGAATCAAACCGTCATTCGACGCCAGCGCCGTGACGCGGTCGTTGCCGATCTGATGCCAGTGATCGCGCCGGACGAGCTTTTCAGAATTCGGGTAGACCGCGCGCGGGTCGGCATATTGATCGAGGTCATAGCGATAAGCAGGCAAACCGGCTTCATCGATCACCCACTCGCCAAAGATGCCGCTGCCCTCGCTCGTCGGCGTGAACACGCGCGCTGCGTCGGGCGCAAGCTGTGCGGCGCGCGCGCTTCGTACGCGCTTGAACAGACGGCGCAGCAGCGACCGGGTCAGGGTGGGAAATGTAGGCGCGAGCGGCTTTGAAACTTCGGACACGACGGCGCTCCGAACGATGACGTTTCAGGCGGTGTAGCCTGAAGGGTTATGATACTCTGAATTGCATCTCGCCGTTGGGCACGCGAAGACTCATCGACTCCTCAGCGCATTCGCTTGAACATCATTACATTGCGAATTAAAATTTAGTCATGAGTCTGGAACGCAGGAGGCAACCCGATGGCTCAGGACGAATTCGCCGATTTCCCAATCGAGTTCTACAACGAGGTCAACGAGAACAAGGATCTGTACATCGAGGCGGAAGATCGGCTTCGGAAGCTGGCGAAGGGCAACACCGACATTGTGGGCGCGTCGATCACGCTGCGAAAGCCGGACGCGGCAAATGATACCCAGGTTGAAGCGACGGTCACGGCATACACGCGCCCGGAGTACACCGTCGCCTCGGCGGTCGCGCGCCAGCCGGAAGCTGCCCTCAAAGGCGCGCTGGACGCCGTCGAGCGGCAGGTACGCGACAAACGCGAGCGGCTGCGAGGCTACTAAGGAAAATAGTGAGCTTTGAGGATTGAGGGTTGAGTGAAAACCATCTCGCGGAAATAACCTCGTGAGTTCGGTCTTGCCTTTACTCAATCCTCAAACCTCATTCCTCAGTACTTCATTTCTTCTCCGGTCGCGGGGGGCGCGCGTAGAGCCACCAGTAGGGGTTTTGCGGATAAGCGTCCCGAAGCGCCGGATCCCAGATGAAGTCGCTGGGCTGGGCAAAACGCCGCAGCTTTGAATCGACCTGACGCATTTTGGCGGTCAAGTCGCCGGACGCGGTTCCGCCGCCTTCCATCGACCGGGCAATTTCCTGTACGATGGTGCGGCGTAACGCTTCCGGCAGGTAATTGCCGGCGCACAGCCCTGGCGAGTTGTTACATTCCTCGAAAAAGTGGTTCATCGCGTCCAGCCGGGAATTCGCTTCGCGGTTCAGCTTCTCGCTGTAATGCAATTGCCACTCGTTACGCACGGCGTCATGCCGCGCTTCGATCTGATCCAGTTCCGCCCGCTGCGCTGGCGACAGGCGGTTTTCGAGCGCGCGCAGGCGGCGCAGACGCATGAGCAGCGCGCCGACCGTTGTACTCGGCATCGCACCGCCGCCGAACACCCCGCCAATTCTTCCGTAAAGCTCATCACCGCGCACGTAGGTGTCCAGCGCGTCTGCCATCTCCTTAGCTTCTTTGAGATCGCGCTCGACCGAATACTTCTGCTCTGGCATCCCAACGCTCCTTCGTTCACCGTATCCCAATTATGACAGCCGCAGCGAAGTATTACAACTCGCGTTCGCACAAGTTCGCGACAAAAAAGCCCCTCTTGGGGAGGGGCTTGGCGTGGGCTACTGGGGCGCGTTCCACGTCATGGCGTCTTCCTCGACCAATTCCTCGAAGAGAAAATTCGGCTGGGTCAGGATGCGATGGACGGGGCATTTCCCGGCGATTTCGAGCAGGCGCGTTTTTTGCTCGTCGCTCAGCGGTCCGTGAAAGACAATGCGCTGGCGAAATTCGTTGACGGTGTCCGACTCGCCGGAATAGGTGGGATAATCCACTTTCTTAAAACGCTGAAATTCAAGCTCGATGTCGACGCCTTGCAGGGGCCAGCCTTTGCGCTGCGCGTACATGCGCGCCGTGATCGCCGCGCACGCGCCCAGCGCGCCGAGCAGCATTTCCATCGGCGTCGGTCCGGTATCCGTGCCGTCCGCCGAAAGAGGCTCGTCGGCAATCCACGCATGGTGCCGCGCCGTAATCGTCGTCTGCATCGATTGTCCAACATGGACAGTCGCCTTTGACATAATGCCGAGTCTCCCGTTGAGCGCGTGCCGCGCGGACGCCTGAAAATGAACCCCCTTGCAACCTTCGGAGGGCTAGGAGCGCTTCTTCACCAACCGCCGCGCGCCCTGGTATTTCGGATTGCCCTGAATCTCGCTCCATCGGGCGTCGCCGCCGTCCGTATGCCACTCGACGGTGTACATGCCGTCCGTGTCCAGATAGCTCAGCGCGGGACGGATCATGAGAATCTGGCGCAGAACGCCGATCAGTTCCTTGCTCTCCTGGCTCGTTCGCAGGATGAAGTATTGACCGGGCTGCCACTCGAACGACACCGGCAAGTCGTACCAGCGCCCTTCCATCTTGATGGGCGCGGTGGGCTGCGTGCAGGTCATGAAAATGTTTTGCAGGCGGTTCTTCCAGAGCGTATGGTTGACCCGCTCCTCAATGTAGTAGGGTCTGGGTTCGGGCGTGGTGTAGAACCAGGTCCGGGAGTCGGTTGCCATCGACGAGCCTCCGCAATCGGTCATGGGTGAGATTGTGACAAGTTTAACGCAAAACGAGGCGGGCAAGTAGAGGCTTTAAGAAGCCCGCTCGCGCCGACGGTACAGGCGCATTCCTGTGCCGTAAAAACCCGTGGGAATTTCTTCGATCAACTCGTAATCGGCGCGAAACTCCGCGTTTTGTTCCAATCCCTGCCGTACAAACCCTTCCATCGTGACGAGGTAAGCGGGCTGCGTGTCCAGAATCAACCGGGGCGGGATGGCGTAATTCTGATCCGGCGCGATCAGGTCGGACGGAACCGGATAATACCGGGAAAGCTCCGGCGTGACTAATCCGACCGTATCGACAATCGTGGCGCGGCTGAAGTAGCCGACCGCGCCGATGTCGGCGGAGCCAACGCGCACCTGCGGCGTCACGCCGTGTTCGTCGCGAAGCTCTGTACCGATTTGCTCGTAGAGCAGCTCAATTTCGTGCCATGCCATTTCCGGCGCGGGACGATCCGCGCCATGCGTCGGGTGCAGCGTCCACGCATTCAGCGACGTGCCGAGCCAGACGACGCCGATTGCCGCCATGACCAGCGCGGACGCCGGGCGCAGGCGCGGGGCGCGTTCCAGCGCGCTCAGCAGCGACCATGCGCCCGCGCTGATGCCGAGCATCAGGGCGGGCAGGGGCGGCACGAGATACCAGCGAAAGATGAGCGGGTTCGCCAGCGAAAAGACAACGAAATACAGCCACGGGTAGATCAGAAACGGAAGCAGGCGCGGCAGGCGGCGCGCGGCGAAGGCGATGCCAAACAGGCTGAGCGCGAAATAGACCACCGCCGCGACCATCGCGCCAACCGCGCCAAAGGTATCGAATTCAAAGAACGGAGTCGCATACGCCGTGATGAACGTCGACAGCGCCGCGCCGGGGGACAGAACGTAGGCAGCGGTTTTCGCCGCGACCGAGTTGGGCAGCGGCGATCCGAAATAAACGAGGCTGAAAACGAGCCACGGCAGCAAGACGACCGCGCAGAGAATCCACGTTCGCCACGGCAGTCGCGCCAGAAGGGAGCCATCGCGCGGCGCTCGCAGTCGTTCGATCAGTTGATACAGAAACAGCGGCGCGACCCACAACGCCGAATCGATGCGCGTGAGCAAGCCAAGCGCGGCAAAGACCCCCATCCAACGCTCGCGCCCGGTAATGTACCACCAGACCGCGCCAACCATCCAGAAAATGGTCAGGCTGGTCTCCATGCCGCCGACCGCGAAGGTCACGCTGCGCGGCGATACCGCCCACAGCGCGCCGAGCAGCGCGCCGAGCCATTCGCTGCCCGTCAGACGGCGCGCGATCAGGAACAGAAGAACGCACGTGCCCGCGTCCGCCACGGCGCTGACGGCAATCGCGTACCAGGGGAACTCCTGCCCGCCGGTGATCGCGCTGATCGCCGCCATGAGGACGGTGAACAGCGGCGTGGTCGTGCCCAGGGTGCGGACGCCGGGGTTGTAGACAAACCCCTCGCCTTCGACCAGATTCCGGCTGTAGCGGAAGGTAATAAAGGCGTCGTCAATCGTGCGCGGACCTGGCAGCGCGCGGGCGATGATTGCCAGCGCGACCAGCGCCGCCAGGATGGCGAGGGATCGGCGGGCGAGCGGTTGAGAGGGGATGCTGTGCATGGTCACCGAATCAAAAACGCAGGGGTGTCCGCTTTATTGTACTGCCGGACACCCCTGCGCTCCTGTGACAATGCCTTAAGGGTCGGTGGGCAAACGCTTTAAGCGTCGGCGACCGCCGCGCCTGCCGCCGGTAAGGGCAGCGGTTCGAGTTGATCGGCACGCTCCTGAAGCCATACCGTCGCGCTCAGCGCCGCCGCGACGCCATCGCCCGCCGCCGTCGCCGCCTGCCGCCAGATGCGGTCGTGAATCTCACCGCCCGCGAACACGCCTTCGACGTTCGTCCGCATCAACTGGTCGACCAGCACGTAACCGTCGGCGTCGGCGGCGATCTGCCCGCCGAAGATGCCGCCGTTGGGATCGTAGCCGACGAAGATGAACACGCCGTCGGTCGGGAAATCATAAACGTCGCCCGTCTTCACATTCGCCAGCGTCACCGACTGGACGACGCCCGTCTCGCTGTTGATTTTCTCGACGACGGTATCCATGATGTAGTTGATCTTCGGATTGGCTTTGGCGCGTATTTGCAGCGAGGTGCTGGCGCGGAACGTATCGCGCCGGTGGACGACAGTGACGTTGGCGAACTTGGTCAGGAAAATCGCTTCCTGAAGCGCCGAGTCGCCGCCGCCCACGACGACAATGTTCTTCCCGCGGAAGAAGAAACCGTCGCAGGTGGCGCAGTAGCTCACGCCGCGCCCGGTAAATTCGTACTCCCCGGGGACACCCAGCTTGCGCGGCGTCGCGCCGTTGGTGACGATCACGGCGTCGGCAACGTAGACGTCATTCTGCGTCTTGACGGTGAACGGCGTCCCCTGCGTGAAATCGACCTCGGTCACCAGATCATAGTCGAAGCGCGCGCCGAAGCGCTCCGCCTGCTGCTTCATGCGCTCGACCAGCTCCGGTCCGGTCACGCCTTCGGGAAAGCCGGGGAAATTGTCGACGTCGTGCGTCGTGGCGATCTGCCCGCCAAACTGCGGACCGGTGATGACCACGGTTTCAAACTGCGCGCGCGCCGTATACAGCGCGGCGGAAAGCCCCGCCGGACCCGATCCAATGATGATGACCCGTACTCGCTGCATATTCGATACTATCCTGTAAGGTTCTTAGATTGCCGCTAGGCGGGCGGCGTCCGGTTGTCCGTGGATGTAAAGATCAAACCGCCATTTTCAGCACGAATTACCTTAATCAGCGCCTCAAACTCTTCGTTACAGTCCGGGCAGCAGCGCAGATGCTCCTCGACCGCGGGCAGCAGATCGCGCAGATTCGCCCCCGTGTTGACCAGATCGACCAGACAATCGAACTGCTCGCAGCACTTCTGGCAGTCCATGTCTTCGTACTGGTGCACTTCAAAAATGGCGTTGATTAACTTGTTAATACGCTCTTCTTGCGGTGCCATCTTGCGTGCTCCATGACTTTCATTGCACTCATTCGACGCTTGATGCGCCTGGTATCTTACCATAAATTGCGGCGTGGCAAGCCATGCCCAACGGCGCCCTTCTGCCGTCGAGCCCCCTGTCAGCGGAGCAGTCATCAAAGGTCGATTGAGCGGCGTGCTGATGGAGCAAAAGAGGTATCGGAACCGGTCGCCCGTATAAACTCATGATTTCGATAAACAGTTTATTGACGAGATGACGACGAGGGGTCCCAGGGGGATTGGGTGACGAGCGAGCCAACTTCCTCGCGCCCGTTTCGAGGCGCTTCCGACGGCGGAAGCCGCTCTGAAAGCAGCCGTTCGAGGTGCTCGACCTGTTTGCTTAAGTCGCGCACGCCCATTTCGGCGCGAACGTTGACTTCATACTCGATGTCATTTCGTACCTTGTCGTTCGCTGCCTGACGCGCCTGCTTGATGAGGATAAACAGCGACAGGAAGACCATTTCGAGCGAGACGATCACCGTCAGAAAGCCGAACGGGAATGGATCGAACGGTTTCGCGCCAGGAATCCAGCCGAGATTCCAGATAATCCAGATGATAAACCAGACCAGACTAAAGCCCACAAAGTACATGTTTCCCGATACATTGGTAATGAAGTCCGAAATCCGGTTGCCGAGCGTTGTCTCGACCTCAATCACGTCGTTTACGTTGGTCACGACGCGATCCTGAACGAGCGCGTTCGTCGTACGGACGCGCTGCGCCAAAATCTCCAGCATCCGCAGTGCGATATTCGGATAAGTGTAGATCAGCGTCGTCAGGTCATCCCGACCCAGCATCAACACATCGGTCGGTTCCAGCGTTCGCGCGCTTGCCGAGCGTGGATGGTTCTCGAACAGCGACATTTCTCCGAATACCTGTTTGCCATCGACGACCCCTAGCGTCACCTTTTCACCGACGCGATCCTGAATGAACAATTCAACGCGCCCCGACTGGACGATATACATTTCGCCGCCCGGCTCGTGCTGCTGGAACAGGATGTGCCCGGCTTCAAACGTACGCTGACGCAGCCGGGGGACAAGCGCGGCAAATTCTTCGTCGTTAAAAAGCGCGAATAACGAGACACTGCGAAGAAAAGCGGGGTCAATAGTTGGCATAATTGCTGCTCGGCGTGACCACTTCGATAATCATGGACAGGCACTGTGAACTGTACCAGCGTCAAGTCGGCAAAAGCTTACAGCACAGTCCTATGTGCGAATGTACCTCATTTCGACGAGGCGCATTGGCGAATCATAACACGCGCCAGCACAAATTACAGTCAGACGCCCGGACGGTAAGGATTTAGAGGCTGACGATGCGGCGGGCGACGCGCACCTGTTTGGGGAACATGGGCAGGAAGTCCGCGAAGCCGGAGTAGCGACCCGCCTGGCGCTCCGTCAGGTAACGACGCAAAACGCTGATGACGCCCGGCAGCAGCGCCATGCCATAGACCTTGCGCTCCATCAGGACAAAGGCGTTTGCTTCTGCGGGGCTGACGTGATCTTCGAGATAGATGGCGACGATACCCGCCACGAACAGCGCCAGAAACTGCTCCTGCCAGCCGGGGAAAAGCTGTTGGAACGCTTCGGGCACCGGCAGGACGATCTTCGACGCCTCGGCAACCTTATCGGCGTGACGGTGCAGGTAGGCGACCATCAACATGCGCCCGAACTGGGTGAGCACGGCGCGGTAAAGAGTCGCCGCGTCGTCGTCGAAGGGCCAGGGTGGGCTGTCTCCCCAGGCGAGGCGCGGCGGCACAATCGCGATTAACTCGCGTCCCAGTCGCACGCCGACTTCCTGATCGGTTGGGAAGGCGATGTTGGGCACGAACACCAGCGTTTCGCGGATGTCTCCGACAAAGGCTTCCAGAAACGGGCGAATGCACGAATCCGACAGGGCGCGTTTCGACTGATCGAGCGCGGCTTGCCACGAAGCGCTGTCCTTTTGCCACCATCCCGGCAGATCGACACGCTGATACAGGTCGCGAAGCTGCTCGATCCACTCCGGCGTCATCCAGCCCGGCAGCCCCTGCACCTCAAAATCGGGCAGGCGCAGCCGCAGCATAGCGCTGAAAAGCGCTTCGAGCGGCGTGTTCTTGTCCAGTCGCTCCTGCAGGACGCGCACGGCGTCGTGATCGCGGTACGGGGCGAGCAGCTTGAGCGCGCCTCTGGCGTGGGTATGGATGCCGTGAAGGTGGCGCGCCTGCGCTTTGCTGTTCCAGTCGGTCGCCGCAAGCAGGGTTGACAGCAGCCGAACGCGGTCGTCCAGACGGACGACAATATCGGGCTGTATCGGCGTCGAACTCGGTTGAACCGATTGTGTGGCTTGCATAACGTTATTGTAGAGGCTTACGCAAGGCGAGAGAATTGAGGTCGCGTTGGAGCGGCATCGACGGTTAAGATTAGGTAAAGCGGCGTGACCGGACGCGCGCGTGAGTGTTGTAGTGAGTGAGCGAAGCCAGAGAAGTAACCTCAGGGAGATCGTTTCAATCCGCTCTGCGCCGCCCGGCGTTCAAAACGCCGGACGACCGGCAAACACGAGAAGTCCCTGAACGGACTCGAAGGGGTTCCAACCTCTTCAGAGGTTTCCAGATTTACTATAGCCGAGGGTTTTGAACCCTGGGCGTGGCAGCGCGGCGTTCCGTCGAACTTTTTGTTCGACATCTTGCCGACCCTCGGCGGCGAGACCGAGCTTCTACCTGAGGTTAGTGAGAACTAATGATGCGAGTCGCGTTCTTCACCGAAACCTTTCTGCCAAAAGTCGACGGCATTGTGACCGTGACCTGCTTGCTGCTCGATCATCTGACGCAGCGCGGTATCGAGAGCGTGATTGTCGCGCCCAGGATGGGCGTCGAGCGCTACAATCAGACGCGCATTATCGGCGTGCCGGGGGTCACCTTTCCCCTGTATCCAGAGCTGCGGATCGGTCCGCCGACGCTCTCGACCTATCACGAGCTAAAGGCGTTTCAGCCCGACGTCGCGCACTTCATCCACCCGGTCTTGATTGGCATCCCCGGCATGTTGATGGCGAAGCGGCTGGACATTCCCACCGTCGCGTCGTTTCACCTCGACGTCTCCCGGCTGGCGCATCATTTCAACCTCGGCTTTATCGAGCCTGTGACCGATCTCGTCACGCGCATTGTCTTCAATTCCGCGGACTATACCCTCGCGCCCTCACGCCTGGTCCAGCAGGAGATGACGGCGCTCGGCGTGAAGCGCGTGGGGTTATGGCGGCGCGGCGTCGATTCAGAGCGCTTTAACCCACGCTATCGCAGCGACGCCATGCGCCGCAAGCTCTCGGATGGTCATCCCGACAACGTGATTATGCTGTACGTCGGACGCCTCTCGAACGAGAAGCAGCTTGAGCAGATTCGGCACGTTCTGGAGCAGGTGCCGGGAACGCGGCTGGCGCTGGTGGGCGACGGTCCCGCCCGCGATGAGTTGCGGGCGCGCTTCGCCGGAACGAATACCAAACTCATCGGCTACTTACGCGGTGAAGCGCTGTCCCAGGCATATGCCAGCGCCGACCTGTTTATCTTCCCATCGGCGCTGGAAACCTTCGGCTTGGTCGTCACCGAGGCGATGGCTGCCGGGCTGCCCGTCGTCGCGTCGCGCGTGGGCGGCGTCCGCGACGTCGTCAGCGAAGGCGAAACCGGCTATACCTTCGACGTCAACGACATTGGCGGGATGGTCGATGGCGTTCGGAAGCTTGCAAGCGATCGCGAGCGCATGAAAGCGATGGGCAGAGCCGCCCGCCAGTTCGCGGAAACGCAGAGTTGGGACGCGATGATGGACGAAGTGATCGACCTTTACGGACGGCTGATTGAAGCGCGTGTGCCCGCGCTGACCGCGTAGTCATACGCTAACCCCATTTATTGGTACACATCCGTACTCAAATACTTCAAGCCTGTGTCAATCATGATCGTGACGACGGTTTTGCCCGCGCCAAGCCGCTGCGCGAGACGCAGCGCCTCCTCGCCGCCGAGCTTCGCCACCGCCAGCCCGCCATGCCCCGCCCGGGCACCCCGCAGCGCCTTGCCG
>CALMDI010000516.1 GCA_937864975.1 uncultured Chloroflexota bacterium
ACCGTCGGGCTGTGCCACAGCGTGCAGGGGACGGCGGCGCAGCTTGCACGCAACATCGGCGTGCCCTTTAATGAGATTAATTATCTCAGCGCGGGCATCAACCACATGGCGTTCTATCTGCGCTTTGAGCGCGATGGCGTCGATCTCTATCCGTTGATCCACAAGGTAATCGAGGAGGGGCGCGTTCCCAACGGGAACCGCGTGCGTTATGAAATGCTCAAGCGTCTCGGCTATTTTGTGACCGAGTCCAGCGAGCACTTCAGCGAATACGTGCCGTGGTTCATCAAGCGCGACCGCCCCGACCTGATCGAACGCTTCAACATTCCGCTGGACGAATACATTCGCCGCTGTGAAGTGCAAATTGCGGATTGGGAGCAGCAGCGCAGCGCGCTCGAAAATGGCGGCGCGGAGATCAAGGCGCGGCGCAGCACCGAGTATGCCGCGACTATCCTTCACAGTATGGAGACCGGACAGCCGAGCGTCATTTACGGCAACGTGCCCAACGACAGGCTGATCGACAACCTACCGCAGGGCTGCTGTGTCGAAGTGCCCTGCCTGATCGACCGAAACGGGATTCAACCGACGAAGATCGGAACGCTTCCGCCGCAGCTTGCCGCCCTCATGCAGACCAACATCAACGTGCAGTCGCTGACGGTAGAGGCGGCGCTCACGTGCAAGCGCGAGCACATTTATCACGCTGCCATGCTCGACCCGCACACCGCCGCGGAACTCGACCTCGACCAAATCTGGTCGCTGGTGGACGACCTGATCGAAGCACACGGCGACTGGCTGCCGCATTATCACTGAGTCGACGTTGGCTGAACGTCCGGGCAAGCGCAGCGCGAGCGGTCGTCCCCTGCGACCGCTCCCTTAACGAAGCCGTACCACCGGCAAGCCTGTGTCCGCTTCCAGCACGAGCAGGCGATTGTACTTCGCAAGCCGCTCGGATTGGGTGATCGAGCCGACTTTAATGTGCTGCCCGCCCCACCCCACGGCGAGATCGGCAAGCCAGTCATCTTCGGTCTCGCCGCTGCGCGCGCTGACGACAACCGCCCAGCCCGCCGCCCGCGCGAGCCGATATGCTTCCGCCGCTTCGGTCAGCGAACCGATCTGGTTGACCTTGAGCAGCAGGGCGCTGGCAGAGTCGGCTTGCATCGCGCGCTCGATGCGGCGGGGGTTCGTACACAGCAGATCGTCACCCAAGACCAGCGCGCGGCTGCCGACGCGCCGCCGAAATTCGCTCCAGTGCGCCCAATCGTCTTCCGCCAATCCATCCTCGATACTCATGATGGGATAGCGGTCGAGCCATTCGATCAGTCTATCGATCATTTCGTCGCCGGATAAAGCAACGCCGTCCAAATGATACTGTCCGTCCTGGTAGAAATGGGTCGAGGCAACGTCCACCGCCAGCGCTACGTCCGCGCCCGGTGTGAAGCCCGCGCCGCGAATTGCCTCGACCGCGTCGTCCAGCATGGCTTCGGTATTGGGATAGGCAGGCGCAAGCCCGCCCTCGTCGGCGGTCAGGGCGCGCATTCCGTAGCGGCGGTAGGCAAGATCGGCAGCCGCCTGATAGACGGCATAGGTCATTGCCATCACCTCGTCAATGGTTCGGGCGCCGACCGGCACAACCAGCACGTCCTGAATGGCGACCTGCCCGCCCGCGTGCTTGCCGCCGCTGAACAGGTTAATGGTCGGCAATGGCAGCGAGTCGGCGGTTCGGTTGAGCAGCGAGGCAAAATAGGCATAGAGAGGAATGCCCTGCTCTGCTGCCCGCGCCCGCGCGAATGCCAGTGACACCGCGAGAATGGCGTTTGCGCCGAGGCGCGCCTTATTCGGCGTGCCGTCGAGCGACAGGAGGGCATCATCCAGTGCCGCCTGGTCAGCGAACGCTTGCCCCGCTAGCGCCTTCTGAATGGTATCGTTGACGTTTGCCACCGCCTTGCGACAGCCCAGACCGCGATAACGGTTGGGATCGCCGTCGCGCAGCTCAAGCGCTTCCGCCGTGCCGGTCGATGCGCCCGACGGAACCGACGCCCTGCCGACCGCGCCGGATTCCAGCGTGCAGACGGCAAGGACGGTGGGACGCCCTCGGCTGTCGAGAATTTCATACGCTTGCAAGTGCCGAATCGTCATCGGTTGTCCAGTTCGTGAAGGAATTGGTCGACTAAGGTTGCTATGCTGGTGGGCGGCTGAGCAATGATTGCGAGGACTGCCGCTCGCTGCCGCTCGCGTTCCTCGCTGTCGAGATATTCCAGCGGAGAGCGCCCCGCCACGCGCGCCAGCAGACAGGCGAGCGTGTGGCGCGCCGCGCGACGTTCCAGATCGTCCGTCCAGGGCAGATAACCGAGCGCCAGCGCATAAACCTGCCAGTAATAGTTTGCGGCGGCGGCAAATGCCGCTCGGTGCTCAAGCAAATGATGCGCCTTGCTCAAGAGATGCGTCAGCGAGAAGCCGAGATCGAAGGCGGGATCGCCCCAATGGATGACCTCGTGATCGAGCAGGATCAGCCGCTCGTCGTGAACAAGGATATTCTTGGGGCTGTAGTCGCCGTGGACGAGCGTGAGCCGCTGCGCGAGCGTGTCCTCGATCAGCGCGTTGAGAAACCCGGCGGCTTCCGGCGCCTGCTGCGCCGTGTAGGCGTAGTAAGGCTCAATACGCAGCGAGATGAAAAACGAAGGGTCGTCGAAAGCGGGAGCAAGCTCGTCGCGGCGGCGATAGGCGTTCGCGTGGATCGCCGCCAGAAGCTCGGCAAACTGCCGCACGTGATCCAGCTTGAGCAAGCCGGAGAGGAGCAAGGATTTCCAGTTTGCATGGGGCTGAGGCACCGCCTGCATCGCCAGCAGGTGCGCGTCGAAATCCTCGAAGACCAGCGGCGTGATCGTGCCCGGCGGCGCCAATTCCACTAGCCAGCGCAGACCGAGCGCCTCGCGGTGGATGCGCTCCGGGCTGCTGAACCAGTCCACCTGCACGCGAAGCTTTTCGAGCGCCTGCTTTATCACCCACGCATCGCCGTTCGGTCGTTCGACCAGAACGGTACGATTGGAAACGCCGCCCGCCAGCGTTGTCAGGCGAGGCTGCTCATCCGGGTCGATATGCCCCGTGGCGCGTAAATAGGCTGCAAGGGCGTCGGGATTCTCGATGTCGAGGGTCGGCACGTCGAATTTCCACGATACAGTGCGGTACACTTGGCGCTGCACCAGTGTACCGCAGCCCGCCGAACCTTTCGACCATGATTCGCAAACTCTTTCTCACGCAGGATCGACTGATTCTATCGCTCACGGCGCTCGCCCTCGCGCGCACGGTCGTCAACATGACGCGCCGCTTCGCCTACCCGTTCCTGCCTGCCATCGCCCGCGGCTTGGGGGTGTCGCTCGAACAGGTTCAGACGGTGATGGCGGTCAATTCGGGCGTTGGCATCGCCAGCCCGCTGTTCGGTCCGCTGTCGGATCGCTACGGGCGCAAGCGCGTGCTGATGGGGGCGCTGGCGATACTTTCCGCGACGGCAGTCGCGGGCGCGCTCGTGCCCCGGTTCGCCGTGTTCGCGCTGGTCATGATCGGGTTCGGCGTGGTCAAGATGATCTACGACCCCGCGATGTTCGCCTACATCGGGGATCGCGTGCCATATGCGCGGCGCGGCATGGCGATTGGCGCGACGGAGCTAAGCTGGGCAGGCGCGCTCATCATCATCGCGCCGCTGGCGGGATTCCTGCTCGACCGGTCGGGTTTGCAGGCGGTGTTCGCGGCGCTGGCGGTATTTGGCGCGCTCGTGTTTGTGTTGGTGTGGCGTGTGCTGCCGTCGGATCATCCACGTGGCAACACGCTGACGCGCCCGGTGTCGCCGCTCGCGGCGTGGTCGCTGCTGCGCCGTCACCCGGCGGCGCTCGGCGGGCTGGGCTACTGCCTGTTTCTGGGTGGCGCCAACGAGATTTTTTTCATCAACTATGGCGCATGGATCGAAAGCTCATTCGATCTGGTGCTGGCGGCGGTTGGGATTGTCAGCACGGTCATCGCTGCCGCCGAAGTGACCGGCGAATTCGCCGTGATGGGGCTTGCGGACCGGCTTGGCAAGCGGCGGCTGGCGCTGACCTGCGCGACCGTCACAAGCGCGAGCTACGTGGTGCTGCCTCACCTGTCGTTCAGCTTACCGGTCACGCTGATCGGCTTGTTTATCCTGTTCGTCGCCTTTGAAACCGCGATTGTCGGCTCGATGCCGCTGTTTACAGAGCTTTTGCCCGAAGCCCGCTCGACCATGATGAGCGGCGTCATCGCCGCGCTCTCGATTGGGCGTCTGACCGGCGCGGTCGCCGGCGGCGCGCTGTATACGACGGGCAATTTCGCGCTGGTTGGGGCGGTGGCGATGATCGCGGGCTTGCTGTCTGTCGCGCTGTTGTGGCGCGGCGTCAGCGAAAATAGCATGACAAACCCTTAACGAGTTATCCGGTGAAACTGAAGAGCGGGCGCAAAGCCGTGCGCCCGTACAACGCCATAGCTGTTCCCTGCCGCGTTAAGTGGTTGACGCAATTCTCGCGTCGGGTTAGACTGCCATTGGTCAGGGCAGCAAACAAGCTTATTACGCTGTCGTCGCGTTTATCGAAGCCTAAGATTGTTATGATGAAACGTCCCTTTTCTGTCAAAGCGCCACGCCGACCCCACCCCCTACGCAGCGGGTTCCCGCCAGAAGCGAGAACTACGGTCGAGCTTTGCTCGACCCCTTGCAATCCTCCCCAATTTCAGGGAGTGGGAGTTCATCACGCGCTGGCGACGTTTGGCGGGGACTTCGTTGCTCCCTATAATACATATCAAGCAACCGGGCGCGGCGGATCGACTAACGCCGTACACGTGGCGGCAGGCTGCGAACGCAGTCTGAACGAAAGGAGGCAGGGCAACATCGAGTGACAGCCTATCGACGAACCGACCGAGAAAGTGCTATCGAAAGTAGCTTTAAGAAAGGAATTGATCCCATGCGTACTCTTTGGAAAGTGCTGCTGCTGACCGCGATCCTGGCGCTGGGCGTCGGCAGCGTGGTCACCGCGCAGGAGACCGTCGACGAACTGACGATCATCTGGGCAGAGTGGGCGCCGTCGGATTATCTTCAGCAAATCGGCAATCTGTACGAAGAAGAGACAGGCATTGCCGTCAACGTTATTCAGGAACCCTGGGGCACCTACTTCGACCGCGTGTCGGCGGAATGGGCAGCGCAGGGCGACGCCTTCGACATGGTCGTGGGCGACAGCCAGTGGCTCGGACAGGCGGCGACGCAGGGTCACTACGTCGATCTGACCGACTTTCTGACCAGCGAAGGCATCGACGAAACGGTCACACCCGCGACGCTGACCTACTACGGCGAGTATCCGACCGGCTCCGGCAGGTATTGGTCATACCCAACCGAAGGCGACGCGGACGGCTGGGCGTATCGCACCGATCTGTTTGAAGACCCCGAAGAAATGGCAGCGTTCGAGGCGGAATATGGCTATCCGCTCGCCGTGCCTGAAACGTGGATGCAGTTGATGGACATCGCCAAGTTCTTCACCCGCCCGGATGAAGGTCTGTACGGCTCCGCCATCTATACGCAAATCGACTACGACGCGCTGACGATGGGCGTCGAGAATGTCCTGTTTAGCTGGGGCGCGGACTGGAAAGACGAAAACAACAACGTTCAGGGCGTCGTGAACTCGCCGGAAGCGGTCTCGGCACTGGAGTTCTACCGCGAATTGTACGCCTGCTGCCAGCCGCCGGGGATGAGCAACGCCTTCTTCCAGGAAGTGAATGATGCCTACGTCGCCGGTCAGGTCGCGATGGCGATGAACTATTTCGCCTTCTTCCCGGCGCTGGCGAACCCGCAGAGCAATCCCTACGCCGAAGTCACGGGCTACTTCGCCAATCCGGCGGGTCCCGATGGCGACCGCTTTGCGGCGCTTGGCGGTCAGGGGACGAGCATCAATGCCTATATCAGCCCGGAGCGCCAGCAGGCGGCGATGGACTTCATCCGCTGGTTTGCCCAGGAAGAGATTCAGCAGCAGTGGGCGCAGTTGGGCGGCTATACCACCAACAGCAACGTCCTGAACAGCCCTGAGTTCCTCGAAGTCGCGCCCTATAACGCGGCGTTCGCCGAGACGATGACGTTCGTCAAGGACTTCTGGAACATCCCGATTTTCGGCTCGCTGCTCTCCATCGCGCAGACGGAAATGCATGAATATATCGTCGGCGGCGAGGGGACGGCGCAGGAAGCGCTGGATACCATCGCCGAGGAGTGGGACGAAATTCTGCGGGATGAAGGCGTAATCGAGTAAGAACGCTCATTTCTGACGACCATGCACTTCCGGGAGGCGGCGCTCGTGCTGCCTCCCGGTTTCTATCGCGAAAGGCTTGAGGGCATGGCGAGCACCAATCTGGAGGTTGGCGCCGGCGGGCGGGCGGGCGCGACACGCGGTCGCCGCCAGTTGAGCGACCGGTCGCTCCAGCGGCTGTTCATTCTGCCGACGCTGATTCTGTTGATCGTGTGGAACGTGTTTCCACTGTTCTACAGTCTGTATTTGAGTTTTACCGAATATTCGGTCATTTCTCGCGAAGCGCCCGTGTGGGTTGGCTTTGAAAATTATGCCTGGGTGCTGAACAACGATGGTTTGTGGGAGTCGTTCGCGACCACAGGCACGTTCGCCCTGCTGTCGGTCGCGATTCAGACCGTTCTGGGCTTTGGGCTGGCGATGCTGCTGCGCGAGAAATTCAAGGGCAGCGGACTGGTGACGACGCTGCTGCTGATTCCGATGATGCTTTCGCCGGTCGTAGTCGGCTTATTCTGGACGGTGATTTTTAATCCGAGTTTCGGCATTTTTAACTATCTGATCGGCTTCACCAACCCGGCGGTCGCGCCCGACTGGCTGGCGCTGCCGAATACGGCGCTGTGGGCGGTCGTGATCGTGGACGTGTGGATGTGGACGCCGTTCGTGATGCTGCTGGTGCTGTCGGGCTTGAGCGCGATTCCCGAATATTTATACGAAGCCGCCGCCATCGACCGGGCGAGCGCGTGGTTCCAGTTCCGGCGCATTACACTGCCGCAGGTCGCGCCGCTGCTGTTGATCGCCGTCCTGTTTCGCACGATTGAGGCGTTCAAGGCGTTCGATCTGGTGATGGGCTTGACGGGCGGCGGACCGGGGGACGCGACCGAAGTGGTCGCGGTGAACCTGTATCGCCTCGCGTTTCTCGGTCAGTTCCGAACCGGACGTGCCAGCGCCCTCGCCTACGTCGTGCTGGTCATCATCATCGCCGTCAGCAACCTGTACATTCGCTATCTGAACAAGATACGCGACGCGGATTAATCGGGTAGAGAACACAGTGAAAAGTTAAAAGTAAAAAGATTCTCCTGTCGTCCGCCTTTTCACTTTTGACGTTCTACTTTTTACTCGTCACTTTCTTGAGAGGCAGCCTGTTTAGCGATGATACGTGAGAGAAATCAGCTCGCGATTACCGACGTCCTTGCCCTCGCCTGCGTATTCCTGCTGCTGGTCGGGTTTTTCCTGCTGGCGTGGACGGCAAGCGGGGTCACGGGACTTCAGGAGCTTTCCGAGCGGCGGGCAAACCCAACGCTGATCCTCGTGCTGCTGGCAACGCTCGGCGCGGCGGTTGTGACGCTGTGGGGCGTCTTTAACAAGCCGACGGAAAAAGTGGTGGCGTCCGGCTTGGGTTTAGTCGCCGGGGTGGTGGCGATGCTCTATTTCGCGCCGTCGCTGCTTCAGGTGAGCGACGGCACGTTCGTGCCGGGC
>CALMDI010000517.1 GCA_937864975.1 uncultured Chloroflexota bacterium
CAGTCATGGATGTGTACGAGGCAATTGGCGCGTACACGGCGGGCAAGATCACCGCCGAAGAATTAGCCGAGATCGAAGGCGTCGCCTGTCCCGGACCCGGCGCGTGCGGCGGGCAGTTCACCGCCAATACGATGGCGATGCTTGCCGAAGTCATGGGTATCTGCCCGATGGGGATGGCGGATATCCCGGCGATGGACAGCGAGAAAGATACAGTCTCGTTCCGCGCCGGTCAACTCATCCTGAATCTGATCGAACAGGATTTTCGTCCGAGCAAAATCGTCACGCGCGAGTCGCTTGAAAACGCGATGGCGGCGGTCGCCGCGAGCGGCGGCTCGACCAACGCCGTTTTGCACACGCTGGCGTTCGCGCGTGAGGCGGGTGTCCCCTTCACGGTGGACGATATTGAGGAGATCAACAAGAGCACGCCGTTAATCTGCGACCTCAAGCCGACCGGGCGCTTTGTCGCCACCGATATGTACCGCGCGGGCGGCATTCGGCTGCTGACGCAGCGGCTCGTGGAGGGCGGTTACGTCCATAACGACGCCATTACGGTGACCGGGCGCACGCTGGCGGAAGAAGCGGCGTCGGCGCGCGAGACGCCAGGGCAGCAGGTCATCCGTACCTGGGAAAATGCCATCAGCGCGAACGGCGGCTTGCACATCCTCAAGGGCAATCTCGCGCCGAACGGCAGTGTCGTCAAGCTCAAGGGTACCGAGCCGCGCCGCTTCAGCGGACCCGCGCGCATCTTCGAGAGCGAAGTGGCGACCTTTGAAGCCGTCAAGACCAACAGCATCCTGCCCGGCGACGTGGTCGTCATTCGTCACGAAGGACCCATCGGTGGACCCGGAATGCAGGAGATGCTTCAGGTCACGGCGGCGCTGGTCGGGCAGGGCTTGGGAGCCGACGTCGCGCTTATTACCGATGGACGCTTCTCCGGCGCGACCCGCGGCTTGATGATTGGGCACGTCGCCCCGGAAGCGGCGGTCGGCGGACCCATCGGCTTGCTGCGCGAAGGCGACATCATCACCATCGACATTGACGCGCGCTCCCTCAACGTCGAGTTGAGCGACGAGGCAGTCCTGGAGCGCCACCGCCAGTGGACGCCTCCGCAGCCGCGCTACATCAGCGGTGTCTTCGCCAAGTACGCCGCCTCTGTGGCGCAAGCCGACGACGGCGCGGTCACGAACACATTCTACGGTCTCGCGCGCTAACGCCGATTTGACCTCAAGCACGCGATCTCAAAATATCTGTAGGGGCGCACAGCGTGCGCCCTTTCTTTCCCTGCGCCTTTGCTTTTGTCACTTCTTATACGCCACCAGCAGCCCATCCCGAATCGGCACAATCGACGCGCTCCAATCCGCGCTCGTCGTAATCATCCGCGTAAACTCGCGCACGCCCACCGTATTCTCGTCCTGATCGCTCGGATCAAATATTCGTCCTTGCCACAATAAGTTATCCACGATCAACACCCCGCCCGGACGCAGCTTTTCCGCGATCACCGGCAGCGCCGCCGGGTAGCCCTTCTTGTCGATGTCATTGAAGATCAGGTCAAATGGACCGTCTGTCTCGCGCAGCGCCTGCACCGCCTCGCTCACGTGATACTCGATAAGGTCGTCGTATCCCAGCGCCGACAAGTGCTGCCGCGCCTGCCGCGATAAATCCTCATTCCACACGACGTGATACACCGTCCCGCCGCCGTTCTCGCGCACCGCGTTCGCGAACCACGCCGTCGAATAACCGAAGCCCGACCCAAGCTCGAAAACCCGCCGCGCGCCGATCATGCGTGCCACCGTATAGCAGAATTTCCCCGCCGCGGGACCGACAATCGGGAAGTTTGTCTGCCGCGCCTTCGCCTCCATTGCCTGCATTTCGGCGGGGCGTTCGGGTACAAGGCGGTCGAGATAATCATTCAGAATCGGCGCTAAAAGCTCCTGTGCCATGCTTATGCTCCGAAGATATCGTTCGCGTGTTGGATACGAGTATACCGCGTAGGTCGCAATCGGGTTTTGATTTCAACTTGCATTACGCTACAATCGAGAAACAGAAGCAAAGGAGACGGTCATGTTGGCTAATAACGTGTTCGCGGTCGACCCGCCCGACAATCCGCCGCCGCCCGGTATCCCGCGACCCATCGATCCCCCACCCACGCCGGGACCCCTGCCGCCTAATGATCCGCCGCAGCCCCTACCTCCCGACCCAAATCCAAATCCGAATCCGCCGACTCCGCCGCAAAACCCGCCGCGCATCGACCCGCCGATCACCCAGTCACCCACATAATCATCGCCCTCCAGTTCTCCCATGAGTCTGATCGGAAAATCAAATAGCCTGCGCCTGGGCGACCGAACCGGTCGCCCAAATAGAACTCCGGTGTCTCTTCCCTCAAGACCTTGCCATTTGACCCTCCCTCTCCGTTTACGGGGAGGGAGATGGAGGGAGGGGTTTTCAGTATCCACAAACCACCGCCCCGTCCCCTTTCACTCTCCGACTTATTCCCCCTCCCTGAAGTCGGGGAGGGGGTTAGGGGGTGGGGTTCCCGTCATCATCTCGCTCACCTCCCACAGCCGTTGTGCCGTCGCCACGTCATACGACGCGGGCGCCGACCCAACCGAGCGGCAGTTGTCGAAATACTTCCCGCTGACGCCTTCGACCTCTGGCGACGACGCCAGGTAAATCGACGTTTGCGCGCCCTGCTCGTTCGAGATCGAAAACGGCTTCATCAGCAGAAACCACAGACTGGACAGCGGACCGTTGTTAAAACCGAAGCCGCTGGCGACCAAGCCTGGATGCAGCGCATTCGACGTCACGTGCGTTCCGCGCAGCCGCTCTGCCAGCGCATACGAAAACAGCACGTTGGCGAGTTTCGAGTTCGCGTACTGCACCCATCCAAAATACAGCCCCCGGCATTGCAAATTATTGAAATCAATCCGCCCGGCATAATGCGCCGCCGACGACACGTTGACCACGCGCGCCGCCGGAGCCGCCAGCAGCGTATCCATCAACAAATGCGTCAGCAGGAAATACGCCAGGTGGTTCAGCGCCAGCGTCATCTCAATCTGATCGACGCTCATTTTACGGCTCATAAAAATCGCGCCCGCGTTGTTCACCAGCACGTCGAGCCGGTCGTAGCGGCGGTGAAAGTCGTCCGACAGCGCATGAATCGCCGCCTGCGAGGACAGGTCTGCCACTAAATACGTTACGCGCGCCCCGCTCACCGCGCGCTGGATTTCGTCGACCGTCTCTTTTGCGCGCGTCTCACTCCGCCCGACGACAATCACCTCCGCGCCGAGGTGCGCGAGTTCGCGCGCTGTGACCCTGCCAATCCCGCGAGTCGCGCCCGTCACCAAACACCGTTTCCCATGCAACTCGACCATGCTCGCTCCCCAACCTTTGAGCGGCATTATATCGGCGCATGTCGTGTGCGTTCTCCCTTTTCTCACCAGACACAAAGGCGGGCGCATTGAGCGCAAGAAAGCGATAGAGCGAAAAGACAGCTTTCCATACGATGGAGATGTGTCAAATAGCCGAAGGATTTGCCCAATGATGCCGCTGGAATGGACTGCGTTCGAGCATCGCGAGCAGTTGATGTGCGACGCGGCACATCATCGACTGGTGCGCGAGGTAAGGGGTGGAGGGCAATTGCGTGCCGTCTCACGTTTCCACGTTGTGTCCCATGTGGCTTCGTTCATCGACACATTCGCCAGAGTGCAAACACCCCGCTTATCGCTTCGTCTGCGAAAATGGAGCCTTGCCGCCCTTTTGAGCGCAAGAATCCGATAGAAATTCTGTGCTAAGTTCGCTATGCTGTTAAGTAGCCGGGAGCAGGTTGAGCCACGCTCCCTCCGCGCCTGATGGTACGAGGAGGCACGAACGGTGAGTATTGTTGACGCCGGGATGATGAAAGCTTTGACGGATGAAGTGTGCTGGCAGGCGATGATCGAGCGGGACAGCCGCTTTGATGGACTGTTTGTCTGCGCCGTTCGTTCCACCCGCATCTACTGCCGCCCCTCGTGCCCCGCGCGCAAGCCACGCCGCGAGCATGTCGCGTTCTATGCCGATAGCGCCGCCGCCGAAAGTGCGGGCTTTCGTGCCTGCAAGCGCTGCCGTCCGCAGTCCGTCCCGCACGAGGCGGAAATGGTGGAGCAGGTTTGTCGTTATATCGAAAGCAACCTCGACCAGCCGCTCACGCTGGCGGTCCTGGGCGCGCACGTCGGCTACAGCCCCTACCATTTACAGCGCGTTTTCAAACGCGTGGTCGGCATCAGTCCGCGCCAGTACGTCGAAGCGGCGCGCGTGGATCGCTGGAAAGCCAGTCTAAAGGCGGCGGACAGCGTGACCGATGCCATGTACAGCGCGGGCTTCAATTCCAGCAGCGCGGTCTACGATGGCGCTCCCGCCTCCGCGCTTGGCATGGATCCTTCCACTTACCGGCGCGGCGGGCGCGGCGTTCGCATGGGCTATACGATTGTCGATAGTCCCCTGGGACGCTTGCTCGTGGCGGCGACCCGCTGCGGCGTCGCCGGCGTCAGCCTGGGCGACTCGGACGCGACCCTTGAAGCCTTTCTCCTCGCGGAGTTCCCGAATGCCGAGATTTTCAGGGATGACGTCGGTTTTGAGCCGTGGGTGCGGGCGGTGCTCTGCGAGTTGAGCGGCGAGCAGCCCCACGTCGATCTGCCCCTCGATGTGCAGGCAACCGCCTTTCAATGGCGCGTGTGGAACGTCTTGCGCGCGATCCCGCGCGGTGAGACCCGCAGCTACGGCGAAATTGCCCGCACCCTCGGTCAGCCCACGGCGGCGCGCGCCGTCGCCCGTGCCTGCGCCACCAATCCCGTTGCCGTCGTGATTCCATGCCACCGCGTCGTTCGTGACGACGGCGGCATGGGCGGCTATCGCTGGGGCTTGGGACGCAAGCAGGCGCTCCTCGACCGTGAGCGCGGCGACTGAACGCGACTCCAAACCGTCTACCGACAAGCCCGGGTTCGCCATCCTCGCGCGAATCCGGGCTTTTCTTGTGGAGAAGTTATAGCGACTCCGTTGTTTCTTTCCCGATTCCCGTATAATGACAGTGAGCGATTATACTTTAGACACTCCAACCTAAGGAACAAGTCTATGAAGCGCCTCGGAATACTAATCTGCATTGTCGTCTGTCTGTTTGGGATTGGGCTAACCGTCGCCACCGCCGCGCCGGAGGAGCAGACGAAGTTTCCTACCTTCACCTGCGAAGGGTTCAATTTCTCTTTTACAAGTATGCTGCAAGTGCTTGCTACCTTCAACGTCATCGTGGAAGCAGGTGACCAGATCGAGGTCGAAATCGAGTGGGACAGCGGAACGGGCACGGGTTTGTCATCCATCGATTTCTTTCCCGGTCCCAGTTCGGGTACCCAGGGTATCCCAAACTCGCTCTCCTATGACGTGGAAAGCGACGGCGTCGTTCAGGTGCAGGTGCAGGCAGCCTTCGATCCGCGCATTGACCCGCCTGTCGTCGTGACTTTATCCTGCGGCGAAGAAAGTGATGGTGGACCGAGCAGCCCCGGCATTCCGTGCGAGTTCGACACCCGTACCAATGACCGCCCGGACAAGGACTGCGGCGCGCCAATTGCCGTTTACTTCACCAGCGTCTTCTTTGACATTTACGGCATCAATCCTGTCAACGGCAACGGGCAGCTTGTCCTACGTTGGAGCGTCAGCGACGATGAACTGACCGACGACCCGCCACTCTCAAATGAGTTAATTGGTCAGGGTGTCAATCCCTACACCGGAAGACCCATCCTCGTCTACCGCCTCACCACCGGTGAGATTCGCATCGACACGCAGTATGCCGATGGCAAGCCCTATATCATCGTGTTCGATTTGGATAGCCCCGAAGAGGTCTATCACATCGCCGCCTAGCGGTGAGTATTCTACCCAACGTCCAAACATGACTCATCCCGGAGTTAAGGGATAAGGGTAGAAAACAAAAGACCTTCTT
>CALMDI010000518.1 GCA_937864975.1 uncultured Chloroflexota bacterium
GACCGAAGTTCCCGCCTTTGGCGGGAACCCCGCGCAAGCGAGACGGGGTGGGGTTGCCCGACTAGCAATCACGGTAAACTTAACGCAGAGGAACTGAGATACAGAGCAACAGAAGGTTATCAAAAAGGCTCTTTTTCTCCTGCCTTTATGTCCTGGCTGTGAAACCATTTTGGCGCGCATGCGTATAAGGGGTTGATAACGGGTATGGGATACGAAGGAGCGCAGGATGGGTGGCATTGTCATTGCCATTTTGATCGTGATCGGCGTGGTGGTTGTGCTGAGCCTCGTGGCGCAGCTTGGCGGGTTGATTATCGCCGTCGTCGCGTGGATGCTGGCAGGCATGTTCGCCGGGCGCATTCTGCGTGGGCGTGGCTACGGTCCAGTCATGGACGTGCTGCTTGGGCTGGCGGGCGGCTTGCTTGGCAGCGTCGTGCTGGGGCTGCTGCGGCTGGGCTGGGTGGGCGACATCTGGATCGTGGGCAACGTGGTCGTCGGCATCGTGGGCGCGCTGCTGCTGGTGTGGCTCGTGCGCGCTTTCGGTAACAAGGACTTCGCGCGCTAACGTCGCGGAACATACATCGCGGGAGGTTATTGCTGCCTCCCGCGACGTGATTGACGACTCCTCCCGCGCGATCTCATCCCAGATCGCATGAAGCTCCTCACAGGCGACCTGCGGCGTCGGCAGGTTCCGTTTCGTCAATAATCCTTCGTGTTGCGCTGTGACACCATCCGCAACCGCATCATCACCATCGGCGTCATTCCGACTTTTGTTGCGCCTTCTTCCTTTGCGGTACACTATCCCGTAATCCGTTCGTACACATCACCCGCGTCCGCGGCGATCCGCTCGTCTGTGCGTTTCCGGGTTGCGAGGAGTCTGATGGCAACAGAAAAAGTCCGTGTCAAGAAGGAGGCGCTGCTGGATTGGTACCGGCAGATGGTCTTGATTCGCGAGTTCGAGAACCGGTGCGACGAGCTTTACAAAGAGAAGAAGATCACCGGCGTGTACCTGCATCTCTACAGCGGGCACGAGGCAACCGGTGTCGGCGCCGTGGCGGCGCTGCGCGACAGCGACCACGTCATCACGGCGTACCGCGACCACGGCATCGCGCTGGCGCGCGGGATTGACCCGAAACCGCTGATGGCGGAAATGATGGGCAAGCGTACGGGCGTGAGCGGCGGCAAAGGCGGCTCGATGCATCTTGCCTCGCGCGAGCATAATTTCTGGGGCGGCTACGCCATCGTCGGCGGGCATCTGCCGCTGGCGGCGGGCATCGCCCTCGAATCGCGCTACAACGACAAGGAAGACGTCGTGCTGTGCTTCCTGGGCGAAGGCGCCAGCAACAATGGCTACTTCCATGAGTCAGTCAACCTGAGCGCGGTCTGGGATTTACCCGTCGTCTGGCTGGTCGAGAACAACCTGTACGGCATGGGCACGCCCGTGGAAGTTTCCACCGGGCAGCCGGAAGTCCACAAGCGCGCGATTGCCTATGGCATTGAGGACGGTGGGCGCATCGATGGTCAGAACGTGGTGGAAGTCTACGAGGCGGTCAGCGATGCCATCGAGTATGCCCGAAAGAACGGTCCGGTGCTGATGGAAGCGCTGACGTTCCGCTATAAGGGGCATGGGGTATCTGACCGCGCCTACAGCGAGCGCGCCGAAGAACTGGAAGCGTGGCACGGCAGAGACCCGATTCTCGTAGCGCGTGAGCTTCTCATCAGCCGATTTAAGGACGTCGAATCGGAACTGGAAAAGATCGACGAAGCGGTGAAACGGGAAGTCGACGAGGCGGTCGAGTATGCCGAGAACAGCCCGATGCCGACCTACGAAGACTTAATCAGCAACGTGTATGTTGAGGACGACAATGGCTGAGCGAAATCTACCGATGCGCGAGGCGCTGCGGTCTGCCCTGCACGAAGAAATGGTGCGCGACGAGCGCGTCTTCGTCATGGGCGAGGAAGTGGGCGCGTGGCAGGGCACGCACCGCGTGACGCGCGGCTTTCTGGAAGAATTCGGCGCGCGCCGCGTGCGCGATACGCCGATCAGCGAGATGGCGATTGCGGGCGCGGCGGTCGGCGCGGCGATGGCAGGCTTGCGTCCGGTCGCGGAGATTATGACGATCAACTTCGCTTTCCTCGCGTTCGACGCGCTGATTAACCACGCGGCGAAAATTCATTACATGTTCAACGGGCAGTTTCGCGTGCCGATGGTCGTGCGCTGCGCGACCGGATGGGGCAACCAGGCGACCGCGACTCATTCGCACACGCCGGAGCCGATCTTCGCGCATTTCCCCGGCATGTACGTGGCGATGCCGTCCACGCCCGCCGACGCGAAGGGCATGTTGAAAGCCGCCATCCGCGACGAGAACCCGGTGCTGTTCAGCGAAGTGATCGCCCTCTACCCCAAGCCCGGTCCGGTACCGGATGACCCGGAGTTCGTCCTGCCTATCGGCAAGAGCGACATCAAGCGCGAGGGCGACGACGTGACGATTGTGACGATTGGGCGCGGCGTCGAATGGTCGCTTCAGGCGGCGGAGATGCTGGCGAAAGAAGATATCGAGTGTGAGGTAATCGACCTGCGCTGGCTGCGCCCGCTGGACATGGAAGACGCGATCCAGAGTTTTAAGAAGACGAACCGCTGCGTGGTGGTCGAAGAATCTCTGCCGCACTTCAGCCTCGGCAGCGAGGTGGCGGCTCAGCTTCAGGAAAAGGCGTTCGAGTATATGGATGCGCCCATCAAGCGCGTCAGCGCGATGGACGTGCCGCTGCCGTACTCACGCGAGATCGAGTTGATGGCGCTGCCGAACGCTCAGAAGGTTGTGGACGCGGTGAAAGAGGTGCTGTAATGGCTCAACCACTCAAGATGCCCCAGCTTGGCTCGGACATGACCGAGGGGACGCTGCTCAACTGGACGAAGAAAGTTGGCGATGCGATCAGCAGCGGCGACGTGATCGCGGAGATCGAGACCGACAAGGCGACGGTCGAAGTCCCGGCGGAAGCGAGCGGCACGATTTTACAGTTGATCGGTCAGCCCGGCGACACGGTCAACGTCGGCGCGGTGATCGGCTACGTTGGCGAAGCGGGCGAGCAGACCGGGCAGTCAAACGGCGGCGCGCAGAACGCGGCGTCCGCTCCGCCCAAAGAGCAGGTCGCCCCGCCGGATTCGGAACCCGCGAAAGGTAACGGCGCGGCGTCACGACCCGCCAGCGCTGAGCGCGATCAGGCGGCTGTTCCCGACGACAAGGCTCCACCCGCCGCGCCGAGCGCGAAGCCTGCGGATCGCGGCGAGACGGACGAGCAGGACGACGGCAATTTGCCCGATGGCGTCAAGGCGTCGCCCGTGGCGCGCAAAATTGCCTCGGAGCGCGGTATTGATCTGCGTCAGGTGAAGGGTAGCGGTCCCGGCGGGCGCGTGACCCGCGCCGACGTCGAGGGGTTCACGCCGCCTAAAGCGCCCGCGGCGGCGACCACTGCCGCGCCGACTCAAGGAGAGCCGCCGAGCGGTCCCGACGTCGAGATTATCGAGGTCAGCAAGCTGCGGACGCGCATCGCCGGGCGCATGGTGCAGAGCAAGCAGCAGGTGCCGCACTTTTATGTGACGACCGAGATCGACGCCGAGCCGCTGCTGGAACTGCGGAAGCAGTTAAACGCCAATGTGGACGATGACGCGCACAAGGTCAGCGTCAACGATCTGGTCGTGAAGGCGGCGGCGCTCACGCTGCGCCAGTTCCCCAATCTCAACTCCCACTACTACGGCGACAGGATCGCGCGCTACAAGCGCATCCACGTTGGCATCGCCGTCGCGCGGGAAGGCGGCGGACTCA
>CALMDI010000519.1 GCA_937864975.1 uncultured Chloroflexota bacterium
CGGCAGGGCTGCGGATGCTGGACGTGCGCCAGCTTTCGCCCGCGCAGCGCGACGCGATTCGAGGCTACTTCTCGGAGGAAGTCTTCCCAGTGCTGACGCCGCTCGCCGTTGACCGCGCGCGTCCGTTTCCGTTTATCTCCAATTTAAGTCTCAATCTTGCCATGTGGCTGCGACGCGTGGACGACCCGGACGACGATCTGGAATTCGTGCGCCTCAAAATTCCCGATGTCCTGCCGCGGCTGGTGAGCCTGAGCGATGTGATGCGGCGTTACGGGGACGGCGGCCGCGTGCCCGATATTTTTGTCTGGCTCGAAGACGTGATTTCCGACAACCTCGACCTGCTCTTTCCCGGTATGGAAGTGGTCGAGCACTCGTCATTTCGAATCACGCGGAACGCGGACATCGATTACGAGTACGAGCAGGAAGAAGCGCATCTGGACGTGAGCGAGCTGGTGCAGGAAGGCTTGCGCGAGCGCCGCTTCGGTCCCATCGTGCGGCTGAGCGTGCCGGGCGATATCAGCCGCAAGACGCTGAGCCAGTTGATCGAGCAGTTGGAAGTGGACAGCGAGCGCGACGTTTACCAACTCGACGGCGCGCTCGGTTCCAGCAGCCTGATGGAACTGATGGTCGTGGATCGTCCTGACCTCAAGTACCCTGTGCATATCCCGCGCCCGATGGAAGGCATGGACGACGAACGCAGCATCTTCGCGACGATTCGCCGGGGCGACGTGCTGGTGCATCATCCCTACGATTCGTATGGTCCGGTGGAGAACTTTTTCTGGGCAGCCGCGCACGACCCGCAGGTGCTGGCGATTAAGGCGACGCTGTATCGTGTCGGCAACAATTCGCCCGTGGTGCAGGCGCTGATGGAGGCGCGGGAAAATAATAAGCAGGTCGCGGTGCTGGTCGAGTTGAAGGCGCGCTTTGACGAGGAGAATAATCTCGGCTGGGCGCGCGCGATGGACGAAAAAGGCGTGCACGTCACCTATGGCGTGGAAGAGCTGCCGGTGAAGACCCACGCGAAGATCGCGCTCGTCGTGCGGCGCGAGCCGGACGGCGTCGTGCGCTATGTGCATCTGGGCACCGGCAATTACAACGCGGCAACCGCGCGGCTCTACACTGACCTCGGCTTGTTCACCTGCAACCGCGAGATCGCGGAGGATGCCACGCGGCTGTTCAACCGGCTCACGGGTTACGCGCCCGCGACGACGTATCGCCGCCTGCTGGTCGCGCCCGATTATCTGCTGCCGGGGCTGATCGACCTGATCGACAACGAGATCGCGGCGGCGAAGGCGGGCAAAGAGGCGCGTCTGATCTTGAAGATGAACAATCTCGAAGACGACGTGATGATTCGCAAGCTCTATCAGGCGTCCCAGGCAGGCGTGAGCATCGACCTGAATGTGCGCGGGTTGTGCTGCCTGCGTCCGGGCTTGCCCGGCATCAGCGAGAATATTCGCGTCCGCAGTATCGTCGGGCGCTTCCTGGAGCACACGCGCATCTTTTACTTTCACAACGCGCCGCCCGAACAGCGCATGTGGCTTGGCTCCGCCGACCTGATGCGGCGAAACCTCTACAATCGGCTGGAAGTGGTGTTTCCGGTGCTGGACGAGCGGCTTCAGCACCAGGTCTATCGCATCCTCATGACCTCGGTGACAGATAATCAGAAATCATGGGAGCTTGCGCCCGATACCTGCTACTATCGTGTGCTCCCCGCGCCCGATGAGTCCGCCGTCGACAGCCAGCAGATGTTCATGCGCGACAGTCACGGTCTGCGGCTATGAGAAGCGCAACCTGATTTCTCAATCAGCCGGAGTGATAACCCAGATTCATAAATGGATTTCAAAAGCGTCGGACGGCGGCTCAATACCGAGGAATTCTCGATAGATTCTTTCTTTGTAGTCAACGCCGATTTCATTCACCGCATCAATAAACGCATTATAGGTTCCCTGACCGCCAATCTTCTCCCAGAATTCCTCTCCGATAAGTACAACTTTATCCTGAGTCATATCAAACCAACGCTTCGGAAAGCCCCAATCATAATCCGCTTTCCTGCCGTAGGGGTTATAGGGAAGGGCATAATACGCCTCATCCACTTGCACAGGCTCCATACTATAAAGCTTAAGCAGTTTTTCTTTACTCACCTTGGTGATGTCACTGTTTGGCAGAGGCGATTTTAACTCGAAGCTGTAGCGCCTGTTTGTCGTTTTAGACTCGACATAGACATCGCAAACCACGGTAATGGGAATAGGTTGTCCATCGCCCTGAATGACGTAGGCGAGTTCTGAGTCCCAATCCGGTTTTAGTCGTTTTTGTCCGCGCGGCACATGTTCAAGTCGATTCAAAACTTCGGTGATGCGCCGGAGTCGTTCTGTTTTAACAGTTCCACGAATTGTGTATCCAATTTCAGCATGTCCTAGTCCACGTTGAGCGGCGACCACAGCCAATTGTTCCCATACTTTTCCAAAAGGTGTCACAAATCTGCGCTCAAAATGAGACCCTTTGAAAATTTCGTCTGGAACTAAAGCCGCGTACAAGGGTTTTTTGGCATGATGCTCGTCTTCTAAAAAGGGGTCATTATAGAGAACGTTATTCATTACACGATCCATCATGGTCTTTATAAGTGTTTGGATAGCAACTTTCATCGGCGCGGCGTCTGCCGCGTGATTTTCCATCACGGCTTCCGCCAGATAAATACACTTTCAAAGAAATCCGTCGATCTCCTGCCAGTTCTCCGATTAACGTGTCGCTGAACAACGTGCTCGACTTCGACACCAGCTAATTGTGCAATCTCCCTATACAAGTCTGCTCTGTCACCCGCCACAACGATAAGGCGTCCGCCAGACGGCATAGCCTGTGTGGCACGGCGAAACGTAGCAGCGATATCCTGTTTATACTGCTCCTTGGCTTTTTGGCTTGACCCATTCGCGGCAGCGCCTATTTCCCGACTTCGATTGTCGTTCAGCCCTAGCAATTGATAGGCATAGGCGTGCTGCTCATGATAGTCGATCAGACCAACGTATGGAGGGCTGGTGATGACTCCATCGATAGGAGGGAAGCTCGCCTGTCTGCTATCGTCATGATGAACAGTAACGGAGGCGTCCGTACGATAACGCGAAAACTCTTCAATGCGCTTCAGCGTGTCGTGGCTGTATCGCGAAAGGAACTTAAGCGCTTCATCAGTCGGTGAGCAAGTTCGAGAGTGTTTAAAGCACCAATAAGGCTCGGTTTGGGGATGCTTCGGAAAATCAAGGTCAAAGTGTTTTGTGAGACGTGCCGACCGAGCCGAGCGAGACAAAATAACTTTGAGCAAATCCGTGTATTCGTATCCTTCTTTGTCGATTAAACCGTGATAGGTGGTTAGTTCAGATAGCGCCTGGGGAGCAAACCACATTGTCAGGTATTCATTGTCAGTGACTGTCTCGGAACTTTCGTAATGCTCGCCGAACAGGGGTAACATGCCGCTTGAACGCCGAGTCTTCGTGGTCGTTTTGTGAAGGATGTCTAAAACTTCGTGCTTAACTTTTTTTATATCGTATTGAGCGGTCTTAGCACGACATAAAAGGACATTAAAAGCTGAAATATCAAACCCAACAGAATTGATTCCTAACTCATTGGCTTGGACAAGCGTAGTGCCTGACCCAACGAAGGGGTCAGCAACTGTTTGTCCAGGGGAGAAGTATTTTCGCAAGAATATCTCGACAAGCTGTGGAATGAATTTACCTAAATAGGGGTGCAGTCGATGGATGTGTTTAGTTCGTTCGCGTTCCGGCAAATCTTTCTCGCGCCAGTTAAGGTTAAGGCAATCAATCGGGGTGTCATGACTCACTGTTGTCGGCACAGTGGGTTGCTTCCCATCCTCGTAAGACGACACACGCTTTTCTTCATTTGTTGACATTCATTACTCACAAGCACAAGTTAAATTATGAAACTGGTAGGAAAAGGAATTGACGAACAGTACGCAGGGTTATCCGAACAAAATACTTTACCTCCAACAGAATTGCAACAAGTGCGAGGACCATCACGCGAAGTTATAACGATCTAACCTATATAATCGTTGCTCCCTCTCGACAAAATTACAGAAAAGTGTCACAATGTTAAGAACTGGCGATTGATGTTTCGCGGGCTGCTAAACCCCCTGCCACGCCACAAGAGTAGTTCTTTCCAAAAAACGCCTTACGTGTGCCATTGATCCGGTCGCTTGTGCCAAGCTGGCGGCGCGTTTTGCATTCCAGCCGATTTCGCGGCGCGAGTTAGGGAGGGTGATGTGTCTCTGGAGCTTTGCGTCATCGAAGGCGACGGGATCGGCAAAGAGGTCATCCCGGCGGCAATCGACGTCTTGCGCTGCGTGGCGCCGAACGTCACCATCCACCGCGCGGAAGCCGGGTGGGAAACCTTCCTCCGCTGCGGTACCTCGCTTCCCAACGATACACTGCGAATGGCGCACGAATGTGGCGCTGTCCTTTTTGGCGCGGCGGCATCCCCTTCGTATCCGGTGGATGGCTATTCCTCTCCGATTGTTCAGCTTCGCCGTGGTTTGCAAGCGTACGCCAACGTCCGCCCGACGCGCTACCTGCCGGTACCGACGGCGCGCGAAGGCGTCAATCTGGTCGTCGTGCGCGAAAACACGGAAGACCTTTACGTGGGTCACGAGCATACTGAAGACGAGGGACGCACGGGTATCGCGGAGAAGGTCATCACCCGCGGCGCGACTGAACGTGTCGCCCGCGTTGCCTACGAGATGGCAACCCGCGTCGGGCGCAAAAAGGTGACGATTGTTCACAAGGCGAACGTGCTCCCCCAGTCTGACGGGCTGTTTCGCAGCGTCGCGTTGGAAATCGCACAGGAATTTCCGCACATCCTGACGGAAGAACTCCTGGTCGATACCGCCGCTTACTGGCTGGTAAAAGACCCCACCCGCTACGACGTCATTCTCACCTCAAACCTCTACGGCGATATTCTGTCGGATATGGCGGCTGCGTGGGGCGGCGGGTTGGGTCTCGCACCGTCGCTGAGCGTGGGCGACAAGGTCGCCCTTGCCGAGCCGGTTCATGGCAGCGCCCCCGACATCGCCGGACAGGGGGTTGCCAACCCCACCGCCGCGATTCTGAGTATCGCCATGCTGCTGCGCCATCACTGGGGCAGGCACGAGGACGCGCTGGCGGTGGAAGGCGCCGTGTGCGATGCTCTGCGCGAAGGCAATCATACCTCCGATATCTATACGGAAGGCGCCATCTCCACTGACGACTTTACCCGGCGTGTCTGCGCGCACCTCACTTCGTAAATAAGACATTGTTCTCAATCGACACAACAACGATTCCTCAATTACGATAGAAGCAGTCATCAGCGGCTTCATCGAGAGGGATTGTTATGCTTTCCGTCCTCATCGTCGACGACGACATTGCGACCCTCGACCGCATCCACACCATCCTCATGGGTACCGGCTATCAGGATATTTACGCGGGCAACGCGCGCACGGCGCTGGAAATGGCGTATCGCTTTCAGCCGCAGGTCGCGATTATTCCCGAACAGCTTCCCGATATGACCGGCAGCGATCTCTGCGCCCGACTTAAGAGCGACCCGTACTTTGAAAATCTGCGCGTTGTCGTCGTGACAACAGGGGAGCAGGTGCACATGCCGGGCTACTGGCGGCGCGTCGGCGCGGATGGTCAGCTTGCCATTCCCTATACGCCCGCCGATCTGATCCGGGTCGTGCGCGGGGTTCTATCCATCGTTCCCGAATCGGTTTAACGATTCTGTTATCCCTCTAACAACCTAAAAACAAACAATATTGAAACAAAGGCGCCTTTCGCCTGTTTTCGCGTTACGAATTCCTCGAAAGCACTCTAGAATGAAACGGTATCGACCCACAGCGCGGAGCGACCGCGTATCCCAGACTGTGAGCGTGTTCAATGGCTGTGGTCCTGATTATCGACGACGAAGAAGGCTTTCTGCACATCACCGAGGTCATTTTGCAGCGCGCGGGCTATACGACGCTGCGCGCCGTGAATGCTGTCGAGGGCTTATCGCTTGCCTACGAGCGCTGCCCGGACGTGATTATTCTGGACGATATGATGCCGGGGCTGTCGGGCAGCGAGGTGTGCCGGATGCTCAAGAGCGACCCGGAGCGCCAGCACGTGCCGATTATTATGCACAGCGCCGCCTCGCGAATGCGGAACCCCGATCACGTTCGCGCCATTCGCGCCGACGCGGTATTGCTGAAACCGACGATGCCGAAGGATCTTGTCGAAACCGTGTCACGCTTCGCGCACCCCAATGGCACACTGGTATCGCAGCACTAGCTAACACGCGAACACGACCGTCCGCGAAGGAGTACCGCCGGTTTACCGGGGTTGGTTTCGATATTCCTGAATCAACGCGACCGCGGTACGCACCCCAGCCTCGACGCGAATCGTTTCGCCCAGAACTGCCGCTTTCTGACGCATCGCGGTATCGCTCACCGCCTGCCGCAGCGCTTGGGCGAGCGCGTCCGCGCCTTCCGACAGCCGGATTGTCTCGTCCAGCAGCACCTGGAAGAACACCCATTTTGCCTTGCGCTTGCCGCACGCCCCGCCGCTCTGTTCCGCCTGCCGGACGCTCTCCTGAAGATCGGCATTCGCCGCCAGAGCGGGCACCCGATAGCTGTTGACGAACACCTTAAAGTTGGATGCCGCCGCGACCGACACGTCAAAGCCCGCGCTGCAACCCGAGCGCCAGCGCGATGTAAGGCTGCACGTCCCCACGGGAGCCGAACGCCAGCAAGCGGATGTACACGAAACGAATTCCCCTGTGAAATCGTAATACCTGTTAAGTAACGATATCGGCTCGCGGTTCAGGGCTTGACAGCCGTTTCGACCGAAATACTCATCCAACGTGCGGTTGTCGTAGAATCTGGTATAGTGTAATGTGATTAGTAACGGTGGCGATGGGCGACCACCAGGCTACGGAAAGGCGAGCATGATGCGAAGCGCGAAAGGGTTGTTGGTCGGCGCGTTAGGGCTGCTTGCGGGGGTGTACCTGGTATATCCTTCGCTGAGTGTGTTCGAGTTAATCCCGGATGCCATCCCGATAATCGGCAGCCTGGACGAAGCGACCGCGACCGCGATTCTCATCAGCGCCTTCCGATATTATGGCGTGGATCTTACGAGCCTGTTTCGCCGCGATGAGGTGGTCGAGGGGCAAACCAAGCCCAAGTCCGACCGCTAACGGTGCTGCGCGCGCTGCTGCTCTTCTTCCTGACGGGCGAGCAGCTCGTCCAGGCTCAGCGGACCCGGCTGGCTGTCGGACATGGCGGCGCGAAGCTCGTTGGTGATCTCGCCGTCCTCGCGCATGTGACGGCGAATTGCCCTGTCCTCACTCTCACGCCAGCCGAAGCGATGCGTCGCCAGCACCACGCCGTCGGCGCTCACGCGCAGCTCCCAGTCGCTCGTCATTGCCTGCGCGTCGTGGATGGGCAGCCGCGCGGCGGGCGTGACCAGGTTACGCCCCCGTTCCAGTTGGTGAAAATCCTCGTGAATAAACAGCACCTGACCGTCGCTGTCGATCACTTCAAAGCGAATCCGCCCCGTCGCGCGCGTGGGCAGGCGTAGCTGCGCGAACGGCTGAAGGTAATCGATGTCGTCCAGCACGGGCTGCGTCCGGTAGACGACGGGTTCCTGTCCGGCGCGAAATGCCATGACACCGATGTCGACGGGTAAGACGAGTGTCTCCGCGGGGTCGCGTCCCGCGCGCTCGACCGCGTCGATGGCGTGCGCGTAGACCTGTTCAGACCCCGTCTGCCGCGCCGGTTCCGCCTCGACCTCGCGGATGGGCGCCGGCTCCGAGAACGCCATCGCGCGGCGGCTTTTATTCATCTGATCCCAGAGTAGAAACGCGCCGAAGCCGACCAGCATCAGCGTGAGCATTTCCCCACCGCCAAGCCCCGCCAAGCCGAAGACCACGAGGAACAACCCGATCATAATTTGCCAGAAGCGGCGATTGCGCTGTTGATCCATGAGCGATCCCCTAGCGACCGCGGTTGTCGCGACTGCGCGCGCGAAGCAGGTCTTCGAGACTGAGCGGCACGTCCTCGTCGTCGGCGTCGCGCAGCCGGTCGTTTGGGTCGCGCTCGCGCCGAAGCTGGCGGTTGCGTTCCTGTACGGACGGCGCGAGCGTGAACGACAGCGCGCCGATCAACGCGCCGTCGATATACACGCGCAGGTCACCGTCGCCGCTCCCGGTGAGGCGGTCGTTGTCCGCCAGAGGCAGATGATGGTCGGCAAGAATATTCATCTCGCCGTCGCGCAGATAGGTTTTGGTCTCGTGAATGTACTGCTGCTCGCCGTTGGGATCGACAATCTCAAACCGGATAATCGAGGTCGTATCTGCGGCGGACGGCTGAACGTGCAGGGTGATGTAC
>CALMDI010000520.1 GCA_937864975.1 uncultured Chloroflexota bacterium
GAATACAACAAGGAAGCCGAGGCGCAGCAGGTCTACCGCACGACCGAGACCGCCCATCCCGGCGTCAACCGCGTCTATAACCAGGGCGAGATTTACCTGGCGGGTCCGGTGTGGATGCTGGTCGAGCCGCACACCCCGTTCCCTGATCTGTACCGCACGCCAAAGCAGACGCGCGAATTATTTGCCGAGCGCGGCTGGCGGCGCATCGTGGCATTCCAGACGCGCAACCCGGTGCATCGCGCGCACGAGTATTTGCAGAAGTGCGCGCTGGAAATGACGGACGGCTTGATGCTGCAACCGCTCGTCGGCGAGACGAAGGGCGATGATATTCCGGCGGATATTCGCGTCGAGAGCTACAAGGTGCTTCTCAACAAGTATTTCCCGATGGATCGTACCGTGCTCAGTGTCTTCCCCGCGGCGATGCGCTACGCCGGTCCGCGCGAAGCGGTATGGCACGCGATTGCGCGCAAGAATTACGGCTGCACGCACTTCATAGTTGGGCGCGACCATGCGGGCGTCGGCGGCTACTACGGTTCCTACGACGCGCAGATGATCTTCGACGAGTTCGACCCGCATCAGATCGGCATTACGCCGCTGATGTTCGAGCACGCCTTCTACTGCACCGCCTGCGGACAGATCACCAGCGCAAAAACCTGCCCGCACGACAAGGCAAGCTGGCTGCACCTCAGCGGCACGCAGGTGCGCCAGAAGCTGGCGGCAGGCGAATTGCTGCCGGTTGAATTCACCCGCCCGGAGGTGAGCGAAGTCCTCATCCGCGGCTTGAGGGGGACGCAGCAGGCATAAGAATGGTCGGCTTGTTTCGAGCGCGGAAAAAGGCGAACCGCCTGCTGGTGATCGGTCTCGATTGCGCCGATCCCGGATTGGTGTTCCATCAATTCCGCCCCGACCTTCCGAACCTGAGCCGCCTGATGGCGGGCGGCACGTGGGGCAACCTGAAGTCCTCCATTCCCTGCATCACCGTTCCCGCGTGGGCGAGCATGTTGAGCAGCCGAGACCCCGGCGTCCTCGGCTGCTATGGGTTTCGCAACCGCACCGATCACTCCTACGATGCGCTCCGCACGGCGGATAGCAGTACGATTCGGCACCGCCGCGTGTGGGACGTGTTGGGCGACGCGGGGAAGGAATCGGTTGTGATCGGCGTGCCGCAGACGTACCCGGTACGCCCGCTCAATGGGCACCTCGTAAGCTGCTTCCTGACGCCGGATACCGACAGCCTGTTTACCTACCCGGCTGTTTTCAGGCAGGAAGTGCTGCGTGTCACGCCGGATTATCAATTCGACGCGCGCGACTTTCGCACCGAGGACAAGGCGCGGCTTCTCCAGCAAATCATCGAGGTGACCGAGGTTCAGCATCGCCTGACGATGCACTGCCTGAAGACCAAGCCGTGGGATTTTTTCATGGTCGTCCACATCGGCGTCGACCGGATACATCACGGGTTCTGGCGCTATCACGACCCGCAGCACCGCCTGTATGAGCCGGACAGCCCGTTTGAATGCGCGATTCACGACTACTATTGTCGTATGGATGCCATGATCGGCGAGATGGTCGAGGCGGCAGGCGATGCGACGGTGCTGGTCGTGAGCGACCACGGCGCGAAGCGTATGGACGGGGGTATTTGCGTCAACGAATGGCTGTGGAAAAATGGCTGGCTGGCGCTGAAAACGCCGCCGAACGGCAAGGTGATCCCGTTCGAGCACGCCGAGGTCGATTGGTCGCGGACGAAAGCATGGGCGAGCGGCGGTTACTATGCGCGCGTGTTCATGAACGTGCAGGGGCGCGAGCCTAACGGCACGGTTGCCCCGCGCGACTACGCGACGGCGCGCGACGATCTGGCGAGGGCGCTGGCGGCGATTCCCGGCGCGAACGGCGAAGCGCTCTCGACGCGCGTGTTTATGCCGGAGGCTATCTATCAGCAGGTCAACGGCGTAGCGCCCGACCTGATGGTCTATTTTGGCGATCTCCACTGGCGCGCGATTGGCTCATTCGGGCATCACGCCATTCATACCTTTGAAAATGATACCGGACCCGACGACGCCAACCACGCCGAGAACGGATTGTTGCTCAGCGTGGCGCGGGGCAGGTGGCGGATCGGCAGCTTATGGATGTCACGCCGACCATTCTGCGGCGGATGGGGGTTAGGGTGCCGTCGGAGATGCAGGGCAGGGCAATCGAGGATTCAGCGTCGAGGACTGAGGACTGAACCAAAAGTGAAAAGTCAAAAGTAACGACAGTAACTTTCCGCTTTTCACTTTTTACTTTTCACTCAGCTTTACTCAGTCCTCGTCCCTCGAACCTTGACTTTTTGGAGCGCGTAATGGCGATGGCAGTTCCGGCAGCACAGGAAGCAGCAGCGACGCGAACGCGACGTTCGTGGGTGCTGCCGCTGGCGGCGACCATCGCCTCGCTTGGCGCGCTCTGGCTGGTCTTGCTGGCGCGCGGGCTAGACCTCGGTTTCACAGGCGACCTGCTCGACTACGCCTTCCACTATGATCGACTCGGCACGTTCGGTGGGATGCACTGGTTGATCGTGGAGCATTTACAGCGCCACCTGCTCGCCGGAATTTTTTCCGCGCCGATTGCCTATCTGTTCCCGGCGCAGCCCGCGCCGTGGTATGCCTACGCCTTTTTTGCACATTTCGCGGCGGGCGTAATGACATTTGTGCTGGCGAACGCGGTGCTGGGCGGGCGTTACCCGTGGGTGTCGTGGGCGGCGGCGCTGGTCTTCGCCGTCCATTCGCTGCAAATCCGTCTCAACTTTGAATTCCCAACCAGCGGGCACGGCAATTCGGCGCTGTTCCTGTCGCTGCTGTCGCTCTGGCTCTACCTTCAGTATGTACGGCGCGGGCGTCGAAATCGCTGGTGGCGCGATTTATCGCTGGCAACCTACCTGTTCGCGCTCGGCACGTATGAGCAGACAGTGCTGTTCTTCCTGCTGCATCCGATTATTGCGTACTTCGAGGATCGACAGACCGGCACGCTCGGAGACAGGTGGCGCTGGCTGGCGCGGGTAGCGCTCGACTCGCTCTGGTACCCGGTGGCGGTGGCGGTCTACCTGTTTCTGCTGCGCGTCCTGTTTCCCGGCGGGGATAATCTGACGCTCTCCCCCGGCTGGATGCTGAGCCAGATTGTCAGCGGCTTTACCGTCGAGTTTTCGCCCGGTGGCTTTATCGAGCGTCTCGCGCCTGCCTTCGAGAGCGGAGCCGTCGCGCTCACGGCGCTTCTTGCGCTTCTTATCGCGGCACTTTGCTGGGCATGGAGCGGGCGCGCGGCGCTGACACTGTTCCGGGGAGCCGGGCAGCAGTCGTTTGGCTACCTCGTGGTTTTGGGAGCAGGGATCACGGCGGTCAGCATTCTCGGCGTCGCGCCGACGCAGTGGCAGATTCCGCTCCACCCGCGCCTGATTTACCCCTCGGCGGTCGGCTTCGCCCTTCTGGTCGCGGGCGGGTTGGGCTGGCTCCTCGCGCGCCATCCGACGGTTCCGACACGCGCGCTGTTTTCGGCTGCTGTCGCGCTGCTGGTTGCAGCGGGTGTCGTGCGCCTTTTACAGACGCAGGACGAATTTCGCGCGCAGAACGCGGCACGCCAGCGCGTTCTCAGCGCGGTTCGCGAAGCGGTTCCGGCGCTCAACGGCGACACGCCGCCTTACCTGATCTTGTACTCGGACGCGCAGCCGACCCGGGATTTGTGGTTGTACGCGCAGGACATGCGCTTCCCGCTCCTGTTCGACTGGATGTACGGAACCGACGGCATCGGCGCGGACGCGCTGTACCTCGATTTGCCGGCGTCGCTTGCGCCCGCGCCCGATCAACCGGGAAGCCGTTACAGCGGACAGTTCATCGTGGCGGAGCCGGAAGGCATTTATTCGCCGCTGCGCCCTTACGCGCCCTTCGATCCTTCCCGCCTGATTATCCTTTATTACGACAGTGGGACGGGTGAGGCGCGCGTGATGGATGAGCTGCCTGAGGACATCCTCGCGCGCGCCAATATTGTCGAGCGCGCTCCAACCGACTGGACGACCAATCGCGCTTTGATCGCTGGCGATGAGGCGCGCGACGAATGCCGGCGCGCCGGCCGGCGCCCTGCCGGCGGCCCGCTCGACGAGCAGACCCCGCACGAGGGGGCCTCGCCGCTCGAGAGCGTCACCGCGCGCGGCGTACGGTCGCTCGTGGCCGGCGAGCCGGTCGAGATCGGCAGCCGGCGCATGTGGCAGGATACGCCCGACGCAGAGCCCACGCGCGTCCGTGACGTGGTCGCCCGGCTGCAGGAGGCCGCACGCAGCACGGTGATCGTCCGCCACGGGTCGCGGTGGCTGGGCGTGTTCGGCATCGCCGACCTGCCGCGACCGGGCGTGCGGCGTGCCCTCGACCGGCTGCGCGCGCTCGGTGTCCGGCCGATAGTCATGCTGACCGGCGATCACGCGCAGGTCGCGCGCGCCATCGCCGCCGAGGTGGGCGTCGACGACGTGCACGCGGATCTGCTGCCCGAACAAAAGGTCGCGGTGATGGAGTCGCTGCGGCGCACCTACGGAGACGTCGGCATGGTCGGCGATGGCGTCAACGACGCGCCGGCGCTGGCGCGCGCGACGGTCGGGATCGCCATGGGCCCGGCCGGCAGC
>CALMDI010000521.1 GCA_937864975.1 uncultured Chloroflexota bacterium
TCGTAAACCGGGCACGACACGTCGTGCCCCTACGACCGACTGTCTTTTCGCCAACTGACTTGCCGGATGAACCACTCTGTTGCTCTGTGTTAAGTTGTTGAGTTTGCCTTGACTGACCGCTGAAAGCTGAGAGCTAAAAGCTATGCTGCGAATTCTGACTGCCGGTGAAAGCCACGGACCGATGCTGACGGCGATTGTCGAGGGGTTCCCGGCGGGGCTGCCCCTGACCTCCGACGACATCAACCGCGAACTGGCGCGCCGCCAGCAGGGGTATGGCTCCGGCGGGCGCATGAACATCGAGCAGGACACCGTCCAGATCACGTCCGGTATCGCCAACGGCTTGACGACCGGCGCGCCGGTCGCCATGCTGGTCGAGAATCGCGACTATAAGAACTGGAAAGAAAAAGATATTGCCCCGATGACCACGCCGCGTCCCGGTCACGCCGACCTGACGGGCGCGATCAAGTACGGCTATCGCGACCTTCGGCTCGCGCTGGAACGCGCCAGCGCGCGCGAGACGACGATGCGCGTGGCGGTTGGCGCGCTGTGCAAGAGGCTGCTGGCGGAGTTCGGGATTTATATTGGCGGTTACGTCGTGCAGATTGGCTCGGTGACGGCGCACCTGAGCGACGATTTCGCGCTGGTGGATCGCTTTGTCGCGGGCGAGCAGAGTGACGTCCGCTGCCCCGATCCTGACGGGGCGGAGCGAATGCACGAGGCAATCCGTCAGGCGAAGATCGACAGAGACACCCTCGGCGGCGTGTTTGAGATCGTCGCGCTGAACGTGCCGCCGGGTCTCGGATCGCACGTCCACTACGACCGCCGTTTGGACGGACGCATTGTCGCGGCGATGGTCAGTATCCACGCCATGAAAGGCGCGGAGATCGGACCGGCATTTGCAAACGCGGGCAAACGCGGCTCGGAAGTTCACGACGAGATTCGCGTCGACGGCGAAGGCAACCTGCGCCGCGAAACAAACCGCGCGGGTGGCATCGAAGGCGGCATCACCACGGGCGAGCCGATTGTGGCGCGCGTGGCGATGAAGCCGATTTCGACGGTCATGAAATCGCTCGCGTCGGTCAATCTGGCGACGGGCGAGCCGGAACAGACGACCTATGAACGCAGCGATCACTGCGCCGTACCGCGCGCGGTGCCGATTGGCGAGGCGATGATGGCAATCGTGCTGGTGGACGAGCTGCTGCAAAAGATTGGCGGCGACAGCGTGGACGAAATGCGCCCGCGGTTTCAGTCGCTGCGCCGCGCGCGCGTTTCCGACCTGCCGATGGACAACGTGGAGTGGCGGTTTGGCTACCCCTCCTGAGCCGCGTAACATCGTTCTGACCGGGTTTATGGGCACCGGCAAGACGACGACGGGCAAACGGGTCGCCGGTCGCCTGGGCTGGCGTTTCATCGACGCCGACGAGGAGATCGTGCGGCGGGCGCGAATGCCGATCTCACGCATCTTTGCCGTGCACGGCGAGGCGCATTTCCGCGAATTGGAGCGGGATATCTGCCGGGCGCTGGCGCGGCTGAACCGGGTCGTCATCGCCACCGGCGGCGGTATGCTGATCGATGAGTCGAACCGGGAGACCATGCTGCGGGCGGGGCTGGTGGTTTGCCTCACGGCGACGCCCGACGCGCTGGCGGCTCGGCTGTCGGCGGACGATGGACGCCCGCTCCTCAAAACCGACTGGAAGGCATTGTTCGAGCAGCGGCGTCCGATTTACGATTCATTCCCTCACCAGGTGAATACGACCAGCCGCACGCCGGACGAGGCGGCGGCGGAGATTGTACGGTTATGGCAGAGCCTCAAAGAATCCGCGTAGTCGCGCCGGGGGGCGGCTACGACATTTTCATCGAGCCGGGGCTGCGCGAAAAAATCGCTGCCCGTGTGACTGGTATCGCGATGGGCGAGCGGGTCGTCGTCGCCACGAACCCGCCTCTGAAAGCGCTCTACGGGGACGCACTGGCGGCTTCGCTTCCCAATGCTACCGTCGTGGTAATGCCGGATGGCGAGCAGTATAAGACGCTCGACACCGTGGGGAAGCTGTATGCCGACTTTGTCGATGCCGGGCTGGATCGCGGTGGTACGGTCGTCGCGCTCGGCGGCGGCGTGGTGGGCGACACGGTGGGCTTCGCGGCGGCAACCTACATGCGCGGCGTGCGGCTGGTGCAGATGCCGACCAGCCTGCTGGCGATGGTCGATTCGAGCGTCGGCGGGAAAGTCGGCGTCGATCTTCCGCAGGGCAAAAATCTGGTGGGCGCGTTCAAGCAGCCCGACGTCGTCCTGATCGATCCCGACGTTTTACGGACACTGCCGGAGCGCGAGTGGCGCTGTGGAATGGCTGAAGTCGTCAAGCACGGTTTCCTGTCCGACCCGTCGCTGCTCGAAATGGCTTCGCGTAGTCAGGATAACGATGCGACCGACATGTTGTGCCGCGCGATTCAGGTCAAAGTCGACGTCGTGCAAGCCGATCCTTACGAGCGTAATATCCGCGCGCATTTGAATTTAGGTCACACGTTCGCGCACGCCATCGAGCAGGTGACGCACTATGGCTGGCTGCATGGCGAAGCCGTCGCGGTCGGGTTGATCGCGGCGGGGCGGCTGTCCCACGCGCTCGGCATGTGCGATGCCGCGTTACCCGCGCAGGTCGAAGAGGTCATCACGGAGGTCGGTTTGCCGACGCGACTTGGCGATCTCGACCCGGAGGCCTTGTACCGCGCGATGGCTACAGACAAGAAGTGGCAGGCGGGGAAGTCACGGTTTATTCTGCTGCGCGGCGTAGGGCAGCCTGAAATCGTGAAGGATGTGCCGAAAGCGCAGGTCATCGACGTCCTCAAAACCCTGGTGGATTAACTCATGACCAAGAAAATTCTCCTGCTTCACGGTCCGAACCTCAATCTACTCGGCACGCGCGAGCCGGACGTCTATGGCAGCTTAACGCTGGAACAGATCAATCGGATTGCCGAGGCGCACGCGCGGCGTCATGACGTCGAACTCCGCGCCGAACAGTCCAACCACGAGGGGGCGCTCATCGACATCCTGCACGCGGCGCGAAACTGGGCAGACGGCGCTGTCTTCAACCCCGGCGCGTACACGCACACGTCGATTGCACTGCGCGACGCGATCAGCGCGACGGCGCTTCCGGTCGTCGAAGTCCATCTGTCGAACGTCCACGCGCGCGAACCGTTCCGTCACGTCTCGATGCTCGCCCCGGTGTGCGTGGGGCAGGTGGTCGGTTTCGGCTGGCGCAGCTACCTGCTCGGCATCGACGGGCTGCTGGGCAAGCTGGGCGTCCTGCCCGAACCGGAGTTGTAAACCGTCACCAAAGAGCGCGGCGCAATCTTTGGCGAGTTCTACGTGTGCGCTGCCGACGCGCGCGTTGTAAACTTTGCACGAGTCGAAACGAGCGCGTTGTGCAAACAGGACAAAAACGATGAGTACAAAGGACGCGGTACTCGCCGCGATTGACGAGCAGCAGGTCAAATTCGTCGCGTTATGGTTCACGGACATCACAGGTTTGGTGAAAAGTGTCACCGTGCCCGCGAAACGGGTCGATACCGTCCTCGATTCGGGGATGCACTTCGACGGCTCGTCCATCGAAGGGTTCGCCCGCGTCGCCGAAAGCGACATGGTACTCGTGCCTGACCTGACCACCTTCACCGTCCTGCCGTGGGACGCGCCCGAAGAAAAAACCGCGCGCCTGATCTGCACGGTTCGCACGCCGGAAGCGGCGCAGTTTATTGGCGACCCACGCACCGTACTGATTCGCATCCTGAAAGACGCCGAGGAACTCGGGTTCGCCTACAAGACGGGCATGGAGCTGGAATTTTTCCTGTTCCGCACGGAAAAAGACCGCGAGCTGTCGCCGCTGATGCCCCACGACCGCGCCAGTTATTTCGACATGTCAACGGAACTTTCGCAGGGAATCCGTCGCAAGATGATTTCGACGCTGGCGGAGATCGGCATCAACGTCGATTCGGCGCATCACGAGATCGGCTCCGGGCAGCACGAATTCGACTTCGATTACAACCCGGCGCTGACGTCCGCCGATAACCTGCTCACGGCGCGGGTCGCCCTTAAAACCATCGCGCAGCGCCAGAGCCTGCACTGTACGTTCATGCCGCGCCCGTCGATGGACTTGCCCGGCTCGGGGATGCACACGCACCAGAGCCTGCATGATCTCCAATCGGACGCGAACGTGTTTGCCAATTCGGAACACCAGTACGGCTTGTCGGAGACGGCGTGCTACTTCCTGGCGGGGCAGTTAATGCACGCGCGCGCCATGTGCGCGGTGCTCGCGCCGCTGGTGAATTCGTACAAACGGCTCGGCGTGTCTTTTGAGGCGCCGATTTACGTCACGTGGGCGCACGTCAACCGGGCGGGGGCGGCGCTCATTCGCGTGCCGCACATCGCGCCGGGCAAGGAGCAGCACACGCGGCTCGAAATCCGCTGTCCCGATCCAAGTACGAATCCCTATCTGGCGACCGCCGTCATGCTGGCGGCGGGACTCGACGGCATCCGTCAGAAGATGGCGCTGCCGGACGCGCTGGAAGAAACGCTGCTGCGACAGGATCGTTCCCGCCTGCGTCAGGTGGAAACGCTGCCGACGTCGCTGGCGGACGCGCTGGACGCGCTGGAACAGGACGACGTGATTCTCTCGGCGCTTGGACCCTACATCAGCGACCGTTATCTGGCGGCAAAGCGGCAGGAGCTTGAAGAATACAACCGTCAGGTTACGCCGTGGGAGTTGGAGCGGTACATCACGCGGTATTGACAGAACGCGCCTGCCGAAGGCAGCGGTGTTTACGGTGGGAGGCTCAGGGATTTCCCGCAATCAACCGGTGAATTTCGAGAAGTGCCTTCTCGGCGTCCTGCGGCTCGGTGACGAACGACAGGCTGCAATGCGACGGGCCCTGAGCGACCGCCAGAATGCGAACGGCTCTCATCGCTTTGAAGAGGCTGGCGGTGAGGTCGTGGAACTCGTCCACCTTCGCGCCAATAATCGTGACGACACTCACGGGGCGCGCGCTCCATGAGCTGATGGCATCGTCGCTCGGCATTTGCATCTCCAGCGCCTGCCGGAGGGTATGCAGGGCATCGGGACCCGCGGTCGTCGGAATGACGAAACAGACAAAGCTGTGCCGCGAGGACTGCGACGAGATCATCACGTCCGTGTGGCTGCCCGTCGCGGCAAAGAGCGTGCGGTCGACCAGATTCGCAATCGGCGCCAGCGGTCCGTTCTGAGCGGACGTGAAGGCAAGCCCGGAAATCGACGTGACCGCTTTGAGCACCTGAGACGATTTCGAACCTTCGGCATCAATCCGCGTGCCGGGCTGCTGCGGCTTAAAGACGTTGCGAACCAGCAGCGGAATCCGTTCGTCGTGCAGGGGTCCGATCATGCGAGGGTGCAGGATGCGAGCGCCGAAGTACGACAATTCCGCGACTTCGTCGTAGGACAGCGCCGGAATCACCCGCGCGTCCGGCACTTCCCGCGGATCGGCGGACATCATGCCATCCACGTCCGTCCAGATCCACACCTCATCGGCGTCGGTCGAAGCGCCCAGCACCGACGCGGTGTAATCGCTGCCGCCGCGTCCGAGGGTGGTCGGCTTTCCCGCCGCCGTCGCGCCGATAAATCCGGTCATCACCGGGATAATATTCCGGTCGAGCATCGGCATCATGTGACGTTTAATACGCTCGCGCGTCAGCGCAAGGTTGACGGTCGCGTTGCCGTACACATTGTCGGTCACGATCAGATCGGTGGCGTCGATGGCGACGCCGCGCAGCATATTCTGGCGTAACAGTGCCGCGACAATCCGCGCTGCCAGGCGCTCGCCCACGCCGACAATCGCGTCGATATCGTCGGGCGGGCTGTCGTCGCGGGCGCGGCGGTCGGCGAGGGACTGACATGTGTCGAGCATGTCGAACAGCAGACGGTCGATATCGGCTTGCAGCGCCGCGCGCTCCGTGGCGCCCAGCGGAAGGTATTCGATCAGGGCGAGATGGCGCGTGCGGAGCGTGGTCACAATACGTCGGTAGCCGCGCCGGTTGCCCAACTCCGCCAGATGCGCCGCTTCGATCAAAGCATCGGTCACGCCTTCCAGAGCAGACACCACCAGCAGCAGGCGTTTCCAGCGTTCCTGCTCCTGAAGGATAATACTCAACACCTGTGTAAGTCCGGTGGTGGTTCCAACGGAAGAACCACCGAACTTCATAATCAGCGTGTCCATTCGCCTCACGTCTCTGGCTGCGTATCGTGGGGAGCGCGAGCGCTGCTTCGCGCCGGAATCGTGACGTGTGCTGCCGCACAATTCAACCGTGATTGCTAATTCCGCAACCCCACCCCGCCTCACTTGCTCGGGGTTCCCGCCAAAGGCGGGAACTTCAGTCGC
>CALMDI010000522.1 GCA_937864975.1 uncultured Chloroflexota bacterium
GTCCCCAGGCGCTCACGCCGATTCCCGCCAGCACGCTTAGCCCGCACGCCGTCCACAGATGCCAGCGAACGGGCGCCTGAAACAGGTCGAAGGTCGGCACGTTGCCGTAGAGGAACGGGAAAACCGGCGAATTCCTGCCGAGCGCGAGCACGAACGCTACCAAGACGACGAGCGCCCAGAAAGGCACAAACCGATAACTTTCGGGACGCTCGCGGTCGCGGCGAGTCCGCAGCCAGCCGATCAGCGCCGCGGCTGCTGAAATCAGGGGAATGAGACCGACGTAAACCGCGTACTCGAAGTAATAGCCCTGCACGAGATACGTGCCGTCGGCGGGCGCGCCGAAGCTGTTGGGCGCGATCAGGTTGAGGCTGCGAACTAGGTCATAGCTGAAATTCATGGCGAAGTCGTAGCCGACGCCTTCCGAACGCTGTGAAGTTCCCAGAAGCTCCGCCGTCGCCAGCAGCTGCAGCGCCGCGACGCCCGCGCCAAGCGCGATGACAGCCCCGACCGCCAGCAGCCGTCGTAACCCGCTGCCTCGACCTCGCCCCGCGGGAAAGCGTAAGGCGTACCATGCGCTGTAGAGGGCGACCAGCAGCAGGCTGTACCACGCGGTCTGCGCGTGACCCGCCAGCAGCAGCAGCGCCGCGAACAGTGCCAGCCACGCCGCGTCGCGCCGTTTTCCGGTCGTGAGGACGCCGTGCGCCGCCCACAACAGCCAGGGCAGCCACGCCGCCGCGCTGATGAGCGGGAACGTGCCCAGCCGCGCGACGAGATAGGCGGTCATGCCAAACGCCAGCGCGCTCACGCCGCGTCCCAACGGCAGCGCGCCGAGCCGCCCCGTGAATGCCCACATGCCCCAGCCTGCCACGAACAGATGGATCACTGCCGTCACGCTCATCGACCACGCCAGCGGCAGTACCATGCCGAGCCAGTTTGGGGGATACAACAGCGCCGACTGGTAATTGGAGAACAGCGGCGCGCCTGCCCCGTTATACGGGTTCCACAGGGGAAGCTGCCCGAAGCGGAGCGCGTCGAAGACGTAGTCGCGCCACGGGACGAATTGCAGGGAAGGAAGTCCCCAGAAAAAGACTTCGCCCAGAAGCAGCCGGTGATGGACGAGAAGCAGAGCGGCGGCGAGTACCAGCAGGGCGAGGCGAGGGCGAATCATGACGCCGCTTTCAACCGACAGCCGCCGCGCGACGGCGACGCGCCAGCGTATCTCCTACGAGGATGGCGACGCAGGCGAGAAACAGGGCGCCGGATACGAGCGCGGCGGTGAACGTGACGCCGTTCAACGACTCAATCGTCGCTTCGTCGGGCAAATTTTGCCAGCCGGGCACCCATCCCCAGCGATTCAGGGTATCGGCTTGATAATCCAGATTCCGGTAGATAAACGTATCATCCACCTGATCGACCAGCTCAAGGCGATCAACCGCGAGCGGCAGGACGCTCGCCACGTGACTGACGCCCCACACGCCCAGGACCCTTGTATCCGGCGTGATCGCTTGCAGCGATGCCTGCGGGTCCGCCGGGTTGATCGGCAGCAGGGGCGGCAGCACCACGTCGTAACCGCGGGCGCGAATCCCGCTCCCCTGCTGAACGGCTTCCGCGACGCCCGTAAGCTGGAACGGATCGATGCCGCCGAACAGACGCAGACCGTAGGCAGCGGCAGCCTCCTGCGGCAGATTGACGATCAAATTCGGCGAGACGAAATAGAACGGCGCGTAAATACGCGCGGGGTTCTCCGAGCGCAGCCGCTCGGCTAATGCGGTGTGGGGCGCGAGCCACGCATCGGAGCCGCGCCACATGAGCCAGCCCGACCCGTACCACGCCAGATCAACAAAGGTGACGGCGAGAAGCGCCAGCGCGAACGGTCGGAGCGCAAGACGCCGCGTCAGGACGAGAAACAGCAGCAGCGAGAGACCCGCGCCCGCGAGCATCGCGACCGACACCCGCCGAAGTGCCTCTGTGCCAGCCAGCATAAACAGCGCCGCCGCGAGAAAGCCGACGACGCCCGCTAACGCGACCAACTGCCAGCGGCGCGCGCGAAGCGGTGCCAGCGTCGGATGCGTTTCAAACCACGCCAGCAGCGCCTCTGTCCCATACCCGGCGAGCAGCGGCATGACGAAGGCGACGACGAGCCACGCGCGAGACGGCACGCGAAACCAGAGCAGCCCCGGCACGAGACGCACCAGCGTCGCCCAGAGAACGCCGTTGATCCCAAGCGCGTACAGCGCCGCCAGCACGATGAGCGCCACCCAGAAAAGTATCCGCCTCGGCTGAGCGACGACCGCGATCACCGCCAGAATCAGCACGGGGACGCCGACGTAGGTGAGCAGCTCGTGCGTTCCCGAATGAAGCGGCAGTCCGAGCAAGCCGCCAAACTGACTCAGCCCCAGCGAGTAAATGCCCGCGTCGCGCGGTGTCAGCGAGCCGCGGCTGAGAAACGGTCGCCATTCGAGGAGCGGGACGACGACCGAGGCGGTCAGCGCCAGAAACAGCGGCAGGACGGGCGCGAACCGCGCCAGCCGGGAAAGCGCTCCCGCCCGCGCTGCTTCGTAAACGCCATAAGCCGCGGCGATGCCGAGCGCGAACAGACTCAACCGCACGTCGGAGAGAAAGACCAGCGCGGCAAACACGGCAACCTTCAGAAACGCCAGCGGTGAAAACTGCTCGGCGGTGACCGCTTCACGGACGGCGCGCATCAGCCACGCCCACCACGCCAGCCCGTAAAGAATATCCAGATGCCCCGCGCCCGTGTGCGCGATCAGTCGCGGCGAAAGCGCGTAGGCAAGCGCGCTCAGCGCCGCCGCTTCCGGTCGCAGACCGAGCGAACGCGCCCACGCCCACATGCCCCACCCCGCGAGCGCCATGTGAAGCACGATCATCACGTCGAGATGCAGCGCGGCAGGCAGCAGCAGGACCAGCCATTGAAGCGGATACGCCGTTTTGTTGAGCGGATTGGCGGCAAACGGCTGTCCCGCCATGATGGTGTCACGCCAGATCGGGAACTCTCGCCGCTCAAGAATCGAAGCCCGCAGGTGCGCGGCGGCAGGCAGATGGCTGATCGCCGCATCGGAGAAGCTCGCGCCGGGGACGTAAGGGAGGGTGTTGGGTCGAAATCCCGTGAGCAGCAAAAACACAGCGCCGAGCGCGACGACCACCGCACTAAGGCGCATACAGGCTCACCTGTCCAATGTCGATCACGCGGGTTAAGGTTTCGGCGCAGCCGACCGCGCCGAGCTTGCGTTCTTCAGGACCGACAATGACGAACCGCACGTCATACTTGTTCAACAACTCGGCGCAAGCCGCCGAGGCTTCGCTCTGATACCACGACTCGACCTGAGCGCGTTTTGCCGCCGCATTCAGGGTTTCCAGCGGGTGCCCGTAAATGACGCGCGCGCCAGACCAGCCCGGCAGCCACGCGCCGACGATAGGCGACACCAGCACCACGTCGTCCTGGCCGGTGGGCCCATCCAGCCATTGAAACGCGCTCGCGTAATCCCGCTCCAGGAAAATGCCGACGGCGCGCGCGGGGTCTCCGGCGATGACGGGCAGCACAGGCTGAAACAGCATAAACAACGGACTGACCGCCATCAACGAGACGACCAGCGCCAGCGCGTAATTCCGGTGCCGGCGGCTGATGCGTTGAAACCAGAAATCTTCTATCGCCCGTGTCGTGAAATAGGCAACCGGCAGCATCATGCCGACCATGAAACGCCGCTGCGTGCTGCTCGGCAGATAGAGCCAAACGACCATTGCCAGCAGCCAGAGCAGCATCAACCGGTCGTCGTCCAGTTCAAATTGGCGGATCGCGCGCAGCAGAGCCGGAAGCCCGATCAACAGCGGCAGCCCAAAGCCGAGCACAAGCGTGAGCGGAGACGGCGCGAGCGTCACATTCTGCCGATTCCATTCGGCAAACGCGGGGATGGTAGTGACGACGACGTAAAAATAAATCGCGATGGGGATGGCTGGCAACACCAGCGTGAGCCACCAGCGCAGCACCCAGCGCGCGAGCCTGGTGCGGCGCTCGAAAAAGGCAATCCCGATATACAGCGCTACGCCGCTCGCCAGCGGGACGAGCGCGTGAGGGTAGAGCAGCGCGAGCAGCACGCTGAGAAGCACCATCGCGGGCGCGGACATGCCCGTATCTCTACGTTCGTACGCGCCGGGGCGCAGGACGTTGACGAAGAGGCTGACCAGCAGCGCCAGAATGCCGACCGCCAGCGGAAAATGGACGTTGACGTAGGTGCTGACGAGCGGGAACGCTTCGGGAATTTGCAGGTCGGGCCACAGGTTGCCGCGCAGGATACCCGCCATTTCGGACAGGGGAAATAACAGCCAGCCAAAGCCCGCGCCCACCGCCGCGACGACGAAGAAAATACGCCGCGTCCGCACGCGCTGCCAGATGCTCGCCGCGAGCTGGTAGATCGCCAGATACATCAGCAGCGCCGCGCCGACACGCGCGACATGATACATGACAATTGTCGGCAGACGAACGACGCGGGAAAGCTGCCCCAGGAGAGGATAGATTTCCGCGATCAGCGCGCCGGGGTGTGGTTCGGGCGTGTGCTGAAATTCCGTGAGCCACCCGCCGCGCGCGCCCAGTTCCATTTTCGAGATATAGGTCGCGGCGTCCTGATAATTATGGAGCGCGCCCATGAACTGCCAGTCGTTCGTGCCCGCGACCGCCACCCACACGAGCGGCGCGAAGGTGAGCAGGACGAGTCCGGTGGCGACGACGATGACCCAGCGCCACTCCGCCGGCGCGATGTGAATCGTAAACCGGGACTCCATCGTTCGCTCACCTCCGCGTGCGCGGTTGCTTCTCGAATCAGGCGCGGGGTAGAATAGGACGATGCCAGCGTGACAACGCCCCAACCTGGCGCAATCGCGCCGGAATCATGGATTCATTAAGCGATTGTCTCTTTCGCTTCATTGTACACGGACTGTGATTCGCCGCCTAACCAACGGAATTAAGAAATGGCGCAAGCGCAAACGCTTCTTCAGCTTCAGGACATTGAGCTTCACATGCTGCGCTGTCAGAAACGGCTGAACGACATCGCCGCGCTGCTCGCGGACAGCCGCATGACGGACGCGGCGCAGGCGCACGTCGCGGCGGTGCAGCAGGCGCTCTCGCCGCTCCGGGCGAAAAGTCGCAACCTGGAACTGGAACTGCAATCGACCACGCAAAAGCTGCAAGCCACCGAAGCGCAGCTTTACAGCGGCAAGGTGAAGAACCCCAAAGAAATGCAGGACATGGAGCAGGAAATTGCCGCGCTCAAACGGCGGCGCGGTCAACTGGAAGAAACCCTGCTCGAAGCGATGATGGCGGTTGAAGATCAGGAGTCGGAGCTGAGAACCGCCGACGCGACGCTCCAGCGGCTGTCCGCCGAGCGACAGGATGCAAATCGCGATCTGACCCGCGAGCAAGCCCAGCTTCAGACGCAGCTTGCGGCGCTGCGCGCGGAGCGCGACGCCGTCGCCGCGGGCATCTCGGCGGAAAACCTGGCGAAATATAACGCCCTGCGACCTCGCAAGAACAACCAGCCCGTCGCGCTGCTGGAAGCCGGATCGTGCAGCGTGTGCGGTGTGGAGCAAACGCTCGCCATTACGCGCGAGGCGCAGCTTTCGCAATCTTTAGTCACCTGCCTCAGTTGTGGACGTATTCTTGTCTATAAGCACTGACGAGCCGCGCTCGCTCGGTTGAAGACAAGGGTGCGGTAAGGGGAAACGGCGTGTTCCAGTACGTTGAGGAACAGCCCGCCCCACGCATGACGAGGAAGGTGATCGACGATGGATACTGTCAAGCCCTTCGCCGGGACTCTGGACATACGCAACGCAGGCACGGGCGGCGCGGACGGCGCCTATCTCCAGGAGATGGTGCAGTTCATCCAGCAGGCGCATCTCGCGGGCGAATTTGTGCCGTTGAGCGAGCTTTTGATCGAGCCACGTTTCGTGCCCCTGCCGCGCCCCGCCGACCCTGAAGCCCACACCGAAGACCGAGACGTTTACGAGATCGTCCCGCGCGTGCCCGACCACCCTTCCCTGCACGCGCCCTATGCCATTGAAACGCTATCGCTCGACGAACTGGCAACGGGGGCGCGGGCACTCGCAATTTTGGGCGAGCCGGGCAGCGGACGCACGACCGCGCTGCTGGCGATTGCGCTTCTAAGTCTCGGACAACTCGACCTGAAACCACTATACGACAAGATTCAACAGAAACTCGACGCGGATGAAGCCCGTCTGAACGAACGAGACCGCAGCGTCCGCATCAAAGAGCGCACAGTCATGCAGCAGCGCGCCCGCGAGCGGCTGGCGACGGCGAAAGGCGAGGATTTCGACCCACACGCGCCAGAACCCGATGCCCCTGCCCCGCCGTTTCGGCGCCTTCTGCCCATTTACGTACATCTGGCGGATTTGATTCTGACAGCCTCGGAGTATGGTCCAGAGATTGACCCGGCGGAGCCGCTGGTGCGCGCCGCACAATCCCGCCTCAAAGCGCTTACCGCGGTCAATTTTCCGAAAACTGCGTACCAGCGCTTGAATCGCGGCACGGCGCTGCTGCTGATTGACGGCTACGACGATCTCCCCGAAAGCGACCGCGCCGCAGCGGCGGACTGGCTGCGCGCGCTGACCGAAATGTATGGCGACAACTTTATCATCGCGGCGGGTCCGGTAAGTGGGTATGGGGCGCTGATGCGCGCCGGAATGGCGCCGGTCTTCGTGCGCCCGTGGAGTGATGGCGACGTGAGTCACGCCGCCGCGCGCTGGGCAGACGCCTGGGCGCAGGTCACCAAAGGGCGCAAATCGTCGGCTCCTGACGCCAGCGCGTTCCAGGGCGTCGTTCAAGCGAGTCGTGGATATTTGCCCGCGGAAATTAGTCTTCATCTGTGGGCGGCGCTGGCGAGCGACGCGACCCAGGCAGGCGTTGAAGGCTGGCTGCAAGCCTACCTTCTCCGGCATCTGCCGCCCGATCTGATGACGAGCGCTGTCATCGCGCAGATGGCGCAGCTTGCGGCAAGCCAGCTTGACGACGGCTACATCACCGTCGAGCAGGGCGTTCCCGACCGCCGAACCACGCAGGAAATGGTGGCGGTTGGTCAAGCGGACGCGGCTCAAGCCCGGCTGAAGTTCATCGCCAGCCTGCGCCAGCGCGGGCTTCTGGTGCGCTGCCGCGGCGACCGCTTCCAGTTCCGGCACGCGCTGCTGGCGCAGTACCTCGCCAGCCTGACGCTCACCGACGCCGACGACCGCGAGTTGATCGCGCGGTCGCGCCAGCGCGCCTGGAACCGCGCGGTCGCCTATACCGCTCTGCGCCGTCATGTGGAACCCGCGGTCGAGGTTCGCCTCAAAGCGCCAGCCGACCTGCTGCACGCGCAGGTGACTGATCTGGCGCGGTGGCTCGCCTACGCGCCCGCAAACATCGAATGGCGCGGGAGCGTGCTTAAGCTGCTTGGCAATTTGCTGATGTCGGTGAATCAGTATCCGGTCATCCGGGAGCGCGCCGCCGCCGCGCTTGTGACGACGCGCAGCGCCGATGCTTTCGCCATCTTTCGGCGCGCGGTACGCATGGACAACGCCGACACGCGGCGGCTCGGCTGTCTGGGGATGGGCGCGCTTGGCAATCCCGAATCGATACGCGATCTCGTGCCGCTGCTCAACGATCAGCACGAAGACGTCCAGATTGCCGCCGCCATCGCGCTGAGCGCGATTCCCACCGAGGAAGCCCTGGAAGCGATGCTGATTGCGTTCACCGAAGGAGCAGAGCAGGTGCGGCAGGCGCTCGCCATCGCCTTCTCGACCATGCCGGAGGACGGCTATCCCATCCTGCACGAGAGTATTACCGACGAGGACATGATGATCCGCCGCGCGGCGGTTTTTGGCTTGCGGCGGCTCAAGACAACCTGGGCGCAGTTGGACATTTATCACGCATTTCTGGAAGACACGGAGTGGTACGTTCGCTCGGCGGCGCAGCACGCCTTTCAGGAGATGCAGCTTGGGCGGGTGAATACCTTCACGACCGCGCCGATTCCCGCAAACCGGCTGACGTGGCTGGCGGAATGGGCAGAGGCGAACGGCATTCAACTCCCGCCGGGCGATGGCGCGCACGACACGCTGGCGCGCGCGCTGCAAGCGGAGCAGCCCGCGGTGCGAACGCTGTCCGCGCAAACGCTGGCGCTGCTGGGGCGGCTGGAGGCGATCAAGCCGCTTTACGACGCCCTGCGCGACCGTCACGGCGCGACACGCGCGGCGGCGTTCGCGGCGCTTTCCGAGCTTCAGCTGCAGATGGGGCGCTCGCTGCCGGCAACCTCGTAAATGACGCGGTTCAAGCGTCCGCTTCCGCCGTCGCCTGTCGATCCGGCAGCACTTCGTCTTCCGCCGCGCATTGGATCACCCGGTCGAAGTCGCTGTGGAAAATGAATTGGGCATCCCCGGCGCTCACCACAATTCGATAACCATTGACCGGTCCCTGCGGGTAGGTAACATCCGGCTGAGGGCAGCCCAGACTGGTATCGAGCCAGCGCACCGGAAACACTTCGACGAGGTGAATGCGACGGCTCGGCAAGTCAAGCTGTTCGGCAAGCTGTCGCTGTGCCAGCGCCACAAGCTCCGATGCAATTGGGTCAGAGCCGGGGCTGTTCGCACCGTCACGACTGGTCGCGAGGGGTGGTTCCGGCGAGACATCCGACGCGGATATGGCGTCCGCGGTTGCCGTGGGCGTCGTCGGAAGTGGGGTATCTGTCGGTGTGGGTTGAATCAGGGGCTGCGTCGGGATCGGGGTGGGCGCAAGGGTGGGAGCGCACGCCGCCAGGAGACCCAGACCAAGCGCGAGCCACGCCCACCGGCGCATCATCAGCCGCCGCTCAGCCGGGCAAGCTGCGCCTCGACCTGCGCGCTGGTGACGCCTTCGATGCTCAGAATCTTGTCGCGCGCGCCCGCCCCGGCGACGATCTGAATCTGGTGGCGCTGGATGCCAAGCTCGGTCGCGAGGAAGTTCAGAAGCTCCTCATTCGCAACCGGGTCGGCAAACGACGGCGCCATGAGATGAATCGTGAGCGCGCCATCGTCGCGCCGCGTGAGCAGTCCCGTTTGCTTGGCGCGGGTGACGACACGAACCGCGAATGCCGCGCCAAAGCGGGCGTCCTTGATCTCGAACTGGCGGTTGGACGATGACATGATATCCCTCTCTCGCGCCTGGATCAGGAGCACTCCATCTTACATTGCATTACAGATGGAATTCATCCTATCACGTCCTTGAGCGGAGAAACCATAAGGAGTACGAAGTGCTGAGTGCAAAGTGCCGAGTCAAAAGTAGGATTACTGGCATTAACGCCCGGACTTTACTCAGCACTCAGAACTCCGCACTGCGTACTGCCTAGAACAGCGCCGGGATAAAGCGCATCAATACAGTCAGGATCAGGAATACGATGAGCGGGCTGAAGTCCATCATCCCCGTTTGCGGAAGCATCTGACGCACCGGGCGCAGAACCGGCTCGGTAATGTCGAAGATGATCTGGATGATCTGATTGTTTCGGTCGATGTTCGGGAACCAGCTCAGCAGCACCCGCGCCAGCAGGATCAACTGGAAAATCTGCAAAATCCACAACAGCACTTCACCGATTGCGCTCACGTTATATCCCTCGTCTTAGCTTATGCGCTCGCCGAAAATTGCCCGCCCGACGCGGACGATGGTGGCGCCTTCTTCAATAGCGACCGGGTAATCGTCGGTCATGCCCATGCTCAGGTCAGCCAGCGACACCCCGAACGAGTCCGCCAATGCTCCGCGCAGCGCCGCGAGCGCGCGAAACACAGGACGCGCCGCTTCTGCTTCCGGGACAATCGGCGCCATCGTCATCAACCCGCGAACGTTCAGCCCCGGCAGCGCCAGAATCGGACCGACTTCCGCCCACAGCCGGGCGCGAACGCCGTCATCCGTGTCCCAACTCGAAGCGTCAAAGCCTTCTTTCGACGCCTCGCCAGAGACATTCATCTCCAGCAGCACGTCCAGCGACCTGCCCTGCTCCTGCATCAGCCGCGAGAGTTTTTCCGCCAGCTTAACGCTGTCGACCGATTGAACGACCTGAAACAGCGGCGTCACCTGCTTCGCCTTGCGACTCTGCACGTGCCCGATCATGTGCCACGTCAGCGGGACATTGACCTGCTGCATCACCGCCGGAATCTTGAACTCAGACTCTTCTACGCGGTTTTCGCCGAAATGTTGCACGCCAGCCGCGACCGCCTCCAGCACCGCTTCCGGCGGGTGTGTTTTGCTGACGGCGACGAGCGTCACCTCGGCGGGGTCGCGATGGACGCGCGCGCAGGCAGCCCGAATCTCGGCGCGCACTCGCTCAAGATTAGCGGCAATCGTCATAAAGTTAACACCGCACCAAAGCGCCCGGTGCGCCCGTGTTCCGCCCGGTGGGAGAACCATTCGTCGGTATGCTCCGCCGTGCAGATACCCGCCACTTCAATCTGCTCGACGCCTGCCCGTTCCAGGTCAACCCGGTTCGCCGCCCAGAGATCGAAATACGCCGTGCCGTCGTCCGGGTCGTGACGGATCAGCCCCTCGGTGACGCCAAAATACGCGCTCACAGCATCGACCACTTCCTCGCCGACCTGATAGCGGCGCGGTCCAATGCTCGGTCCAATCCCGGCTTGAATATCGCGCGGGTTGCAGCCATACGCTCGCGCCATCAAACGCACGGTCGCGGCGGCAACGCCCTGCACGGTGCCGCGCCAGCCCGCGTGCGCCAGCCCGATGACGCCGCGAACCGGATCGAGCATCAGAATGGGCGTGCAGTCCGCGAAGCGCATCGTCAGCGGCGTGTCGGACTGATCGGTAATCATGGCGTCCGCCTGCGCCAGCCAGCGCCGCCCGCGTACCGGATGCCGCACCAGCAGCACGTCGGCGCTGTGAACCTGCCACACCGTACAGGCACACGCGCCGTTGACGCCCGCCGCCTCGTACATCCGCTCGTGGTTGTGCCGCACCGCCTGCGGGCTGTCGCCCACGTTGCCGCCCAGGTTCAGCGATGCCCACGGCGCGGCGCTGGCGCCGCCCTGCCGCGTAAAGATCCCATGCTTCAAGCCTGCCCACTGGTCAAACTGATAATAAACCAGACCGTCATCGGCAATACGCTTCAAAGGCGTCCCCTTTGTGAAAATTGCATAGACTGCCCGCTATTATAGCCTCACAACCGCCTCTCCGCCCGCCAACATCACGCTCCAAAACCTCAATGCTAGCCGTGTTGTCAGGGGTACTAGGTGGGTGTATACTGCCGTTAACGAAAGTTTGTAAAGATTTATAACATTGTCGTGCTCCAGACCTAATCTTAATCCTCGTTGCACAGGTTTTAACCGAACAATCATAGAGTAAGGTTCGAGAGGAGGCGCGGCGCCGCGCCGTTTGGTTAGAAACGGGCAATCAGCCGCAGGGACGCATGAATCGCACCCACAAGAAAATTTCCGTCCTGATCGTGGACGATCATCCTCTCTTTCGCGACGGCTTGCACAAGGCGCTCGAGTTGGAGGATGACATTCACGTCGTCGGGCAATCGAAGGACGGCGAACAGGCGATTTACGCCGCGCGCGACCTGCGCCCGGACGTGGTTCTGCTCGATATCAACCTGCCTTCCATGAATGGTTTGCAGGTCGCGCGGCAGGTCAAAGCCGAGCGTCCCGACGTCAAGGTCATTTTCCTGACGGCGTATCACGACAATCAGCAGATGCTTCACGCCATGCGTGTGGGCGCCGCCGCCTATTGCATTAAGGACGTCATGCCCGACAAGCTGATCGAAGTGATCCGCGATGCCATCCGCGGCTACTACATTGTTGGCAACCAGCGCATGGACGAACGCGGGCTTCAGCTCTGGATCAGCGAGAATGTCGAGGCAATTGCCGGCAGCTATGGGCTGGACGGCAATGAGAGCTTCGTGCCGCTCAGTCCCCGCGAGATGGAAATTCTTGAATCTGTTGTCCGCGGGCTAAGCAACAAGGAAATCGCTACGAAGCTCGGCATCAGCCAGCAAACGGTCAAAAATCATATGACGTCGATCCTGAAGAAGCTGAATGTACAGGATCGCACGCAGGCGGCGGTGACTGCCTTGAAGCATGGTTGGGTTCGGATCGAAGATAACTGGGGCACCAATACCCCGAATAGGGTCTAGCGTATGGATC
>CALMDI010000523.1 GCA_937864975.1 uncultured Chloroflexota bacterium
CGTCGTCTGAGCAGGAGTGAGTCCCGCGTCGCGCAGCGCCATGACCGCGCCGTAAATCACGGCGACGCCCGCCTTGTTATCCAGGAAGCGCCCACGCACGAAACCGGTGTCCGTCATTTCGACGCGCGGATCGACAAAGACGAAGTCGCCAATTTCGACGCCGAGCGCGCGTGTATCCGCGCCGCTGAGGACTTTGGCGTCGAGCCGCACTTCCATCGTGTCGGCGTTGCGCTCCTGCCGGGCGATATTGGTGTTAACGTGCGAGCTTGGATTGCAGGGGAGTACGGTGCCGCGGTAGCGCCCGCCGTCGTAGGTTTGCACGGTGACATTTTCACCCTCGACGCCGCCCCAGACGATACCGCCGATGTTCGTGAGCTTGAGCGCGCCGCTGCTTTTGATCTCCTTGACCATCAAGCCGAGCGTATCGACGTGCGCCGTAAGCCCGACGGAGGTGTTTGTATCCGCCCCCGGAAGCGTAACGACGAGCGCGCCCTTCGGCAGCGTGGCGGTCGTCAGTCCGGGCATAGACAGCGCTTCAAACGCGGCTCGGGTGAAGGCGACGGCTTCGTCGGTGTAGCCGGTCGGGCTGGGAATGTTGAGCAACTTAATCAGGACGTCGAGCGTGGCGTCGAGGTTCACGTCGAGATGAGTCAAGCGAATGCTCCTCAAGAGGTACGTTGTTTGAATTATTAAGAATGACTACGTTACCCGTGCCGTTTCAAAAAGCCAAAATCTGATTTGGGTAGGCGCTGTGTGCGAACCGGGGATGAACTAAAAAGCGCCACCCCTGCGGGCGGCGCCTTGTGCGATGCAGACTTTCGCGTCTTAGATCGCGATGACGTTGCTGGCTTGGGGACCCTTGGGACCCTGTTCCAGCGTGAATTCAACGCGCTGACCTTCTTCGAGCGTGCGATAGCCGTTGCCCGTGATCGCCGAATAGTGGACGAACACGTCAGGACCATCGGTGCGCGCGATAAAGCCAAACCCCTTGGAAGCATTGAACCACTTCACGGTGCCTTGCATCCGGTCGGTCATGCCGAACCTCTCCTTGAAACTACTTACCCTTGCGGGCATAAATCAAATTGCAGAACGGCGTGACGCGACCATTGCACAAAGATACTGCGTGTTGCCGGTGTTCTACGCGGCGCATAGTACACGACGCTCTCCCGCCTGTCAACGGTGTTTCTTCGCGAATCTTCCCTCAGCATAGACAGGCACAGGGGGAGAGAGTAAAGTACTGGAAAGAAAAAGGTTTGAGCGTTGAGGTATGAGCGTTGAGTAAAAAGTGGAAAGTAAGGGCATTAACCTTTTTACTTTTGACTTTCGACTTTTCACCGTCTTTACTCAACGCTCATACCTCATAGCTCACTACTCTAAGGGTTTATGCGCCGCCGCTTACCGGATGTGTTGATTGTCGTGCTGCTGTTCGCGCTTCCGCTGGTGATGTTCTGGCAGCAGACGGCGGGCGGGCGCACGCTGCTGCCCACCGAAAATATCTACCAGTACGAGCCATTCGCCACCTACCGCGAGGTGGTGAGCGCGCCCGCCGTTCCCCACAATGCGCTCGTCTCCGACCTCATCCTGCAAAATTTCCAGTGGAAATCCTTCATCCAGCAGAACCTTGAGCGCGGCGAAATTCCGCTGTGGAACCCGCACCAGTTCGCCGGGCTTCCGTTTCTGGCTTCCGGTCAGCAATCGACGTTTTATCCGCTGAATATCCTTTACTACGTGCTGCCGCTGCCCGCCGCCTACGGCTGGTTTACGGTCGTTCAGCTTGGGCTGGCGGGCGTGTTCATGGTCCTGTTCATCCGCGGCTTGGGTGTTGGACGCGCGGGCGCGGCGCTGTCGGGCATCGTCTACCAGCTAAGCGGGTTTTTCGTCATCAGCGCGGTGTTTCCGATGATTCTGGGCGCGGCGGCGTGGCTGCCCCTCATTTTGCTGATGATCGAGTGCGTCATTCGCCGCCAGCCCGCGCTGCGCGAGCGCGCGGCGACGCTGCCGTGGGTCGTGATCGGCGCGGCGGCGCTCGGCTTCAGCACGCTCGCCGGGCACGTCGAGATCACGTACTACACCCTGATCATCGCCGGTTACTACGCAGCGGCGCGGCTGCTGGTGGAATGGTGGCGGAAGCGGGAGCAAAATTCATTTAACCGCCAGGACGCCAGGAAACTGGGAGTGAGATCGCTCCTTGTGCGCGCGGCGTGGCTGCTGGTCATGGTCGGGCTTGGGATCGGCATCGGGGCTATTCAATTCGTGCCACTGTTCGAGCTTGCCGGTTACAACTTTCGCTCCGGCTCTGCCAGCTTTGATCAGGTGCTTGGCTGGGCGCATCCGTTCCGCGACGTGGTGCAGTTCGTCATGCCGAACTTTTACGGCAATCCGAGCCACCATGCTTATTTCGACGTTTTCACAGGACAGATGACCCCCGCAACCGTGAACGCCAATGGCGACCCCGTTACGACCATTGACTGGGGCATCAAGAATTATGTCGAAGGCGCGCTGTATCTGGGGATTCTGCCGCTGGCGCTGAGCCTGTTCGCGCTGGTGAGCCGAAACCCTTCTCATATCAACGACAAGAGGACAGAAGCGCGTTCCATCAAGTGGGTATTCGCGCTGCTTGCGCTCGTTTCGCTGACATTTATGTTCGGGCTGCCAACCTATGCGCTGCTGTTCTACACGCTGCCGGGAATCGACCAGCTTCACTCGCCATTCCGCTGGATTTTCGCCGTGACATTGTGCGTGGCAGCGCTGGCGGGGTTTGGTTTGGACGCTCTGAGACGCGCGGACGCTTCCGCGCGCCGTTGGGCGCGGCGCTTCGGCGCTGGCTTGATCGGCGTCGGGCTGCTCATCCTGCTGGCGCTGCTGGCGTCGCGCCTGTTTTACCCGCAGATTGAGCCGATCATCGACCGCGTGTTTCGCGCGCTGGCGCTCGCGCCAAACGCCTTTGCCAACGCCCGCATGTTTTACAGCTACCAGTTCACGAACGTGCTGGTGTTCGGGCTGATGACGCTCGGCGCGGGGCTGGTGTTCTGGCTGGCATCCCGCGAAAATACCCCCCCACCCCAAACCCCGCCCCCATTGAGAGGGAGGGGCTTAAGAGGAGTTTTTGACTCCCTTCCCTCCTTGTGGGGGAAGGGTGGGGGATGGGGGGTCGTTCTCGCCCTCGCTCTCGTCGCCCTCGACCTCATGATCGCGTCGTGGGGCTTTAACCCGGCGTCCGACCCCGCGCTGCTGGATTTTACGCCGCCTGCCATCCAATGGTTGATGGGGCAGCCCGGCGACTGGCGTTACACGACGCTCGACGATCCGACGCGCCCGCCGCTCCTGAACGCGAATCTGGGGATGCGCTACGGGCTGGACGACGTTCGCGGCTACGAGAGCATCATCCCGAAGCAGTACGTCGATACGATGGAGCAGCTTGCCCCGCAAGGGTTACTGGAACACAACCGCGTCGCGCCGCTGTATACGGATGACGCCTACAACTACTTCGGCGGCTATCACCAGGCGCTGGACTCCGACCTCTTCAACCTGCTGAACGTGCGCTACGTCATCACGCACAAGGATACGCTGGTTGCGTTTCAGGAGTGGACGCTCGCCTACGAAGACGACGCCGTTCGTATCTGGGAGAACGACGCCTATTTGCCGCGCGCCTACACCGTGCGCGAGAGTTTCTTCAACGCCGCGGCGCTGGAAATCCCACAGCGGTACGACGCGGCGGTAATCACGCGCGACAGCGGGCGCGAGAAATTTGTCGATGCGTCCATCGACGCCGCCTCGTGGCTCGTCATCAGCGAGTCGTATTTCCCCGGATGGCGCGCCTATCTTCGCCCGCGGGGGGGCGGCGACGACGCGGAGAAGCCCGCCGACGTGCGCTTGGTGCAGGGCAATTTTCAGGGCGTTTACCTGCCCGAAGCGGGCGACTGGACGGTGCGGCTGATCTACAGCCCGCAGAGCTTCCAGTTGGGATCGTTCATCACTTTTATGAGCGTGATCGTGCTGCTGCTCGGCGCGGGGGTGTGGCTCTGGCGGCTGTACGTGGGCGCGGCGCGGGAGGACGCCAGCACCGCGTCGCGCGTGGCGCGCAACAGCGTCGCGCCGATCCTGCTCAACCTGTTCAACCGGGGCATCGACTTCGCGTTCGCGGCGATCATGCTGCGTCTTCTCGGTCCGACGGAATCGGGCATTTATTACTACGCCATCATCATCTTCGGCTGGTTCGACATCTTCACTAATTTCGGGTTGAACCTGTACCTCACGCGGGCAGTCGCGCGCGACCGCTCGCAGGCGCGGCGCTATCTGGTCAATACCAGCGTCCTGCGGCTGGCGCTGGCGGCGCTCGGCGTGCCCCTGCTGCTGGCGTTTCTGGGCATCCGGCAGGCGACGGTTACGCCGCCGCTTCCGGGCGAAGCGCTGCTCGCCATCGGCTTGCTTTACGTCGGGCTGATTCCGAACAGCCTGAGCACCGGCATGTCCGCCCTGTTTTACGCCTTCGAGCGCGCGGAAGTCCCGGCGGCGATTGCGACCGTGGCGACGATTTGCAAGACGGTGCTCGGCGTGGCGGCGCTGCTGCTCGGCTACGGCGTGGTCGGGCTGGCGGCGGTCAGCATCCTGACGAACCTGGTCACGCTGGCGGTGATGGTCGCCAACGGGCGCGGCATGTTTCGCCGGGGGGAGAGCGGGGAGAACGGTTCGCGTGCGCTCGACGCGGGTCTCGTGCGCGGCATGGTGCGCGAAAGCTACCCGCTCATGCTGAACCATTTTCTCGCCAGCATCTTTTTCCAGATCGACATCGTGCTGATCGAAGCCATTCACGGCGCGCGGATGGTCGGTCAGTACAGCGTGGCATATAAGTGGGTGCTGGCGCTCAACGTGATCCCGTCGTTCTTCACGCAGGCGCTGCTGCCCGTCATGGCGCGGCAGGCGCACGAGGACGCGGCGGCGCTGAAGCGGAATTATGTGCTGGCGATCCGCCTGCTGCTCAGCCTCGCGCTGCCGACCGCCGTCCTCTTCACGTTCCTCGCGGAGCCGCTGACAGGCTTGCTGGGCGGTGCGGAGTATTTGCCGGACGGCGCGATTGCCCTGCAACTGATGATCTGGAGCATCCCCATCGGCTGGATGAACAGCCTGACGCAGTACGTGCTGATCGCGCTCGACTTGCAGCGGCGAATTACCGGCGCGTTCCTGCTCGGCGTTTCGTTCAATCTCGTAACC
>CALMDI010000524.1 GCA_937864975.1 uncultured Chloroflexota bacterium
CGAGGCGGTGAAGGAGGACCTCGAGGCGCCGCGGCCGATGGACCGCCTCGTCGTCGGCGACGTAGGCGTTGCGCGTCGTGTCGCGCACTTGGATGCGCACACCGCCGTTGATGGCGTCTTCGTGCGCCTCCATGTCGAGCGTGGTGAGCAAAACCATGCCGCTGGTCATCTGCGAATCGCCACGGCAGATCACCAGATACGCGCCTTCGTCTTTGAGCGGCAGCTCGATGCTACGTTTCTTCCACGCATAGTCGAGTCCATCTCCCAGTGGCACCTTCATCTCGGCCTGCGGCGTGATGCCGGAAAGATTCACGCTGCTGACGCTGCTCAGATCCTTCTGACGCTCCTGGAGCTTCATCAAATCGACACGGTAGATGAGCAGCGAGGCCTCCTTCACGTTGCGGTGGTCGAGTTCGAGCTTCACCGGTTGCCCCGGCTTCACCCGTGTCGCATGCGGCAGCTTCACGCCCTTTTCTTGCAGCACGGCGATGGATTCACGGGCGTCGTCGAACTCGTTCTTCACCTTGTCATACCAGCGGATCGCCTCGGCGGCCTTGGCACCCGCGAGTCCCCCACCGACGATGACGAAGGTCATGTGGTCATCCTGCCCCGAGCCTGGCGTGCATCGCCAGCGCCGAGGTGTCGGTGAGCGAGGAGACCTGGTCGAGCACCACCCGAAGGTGCTGGCCCTCACCGACCGCCGCGCCGTACGCCGGGCGGAACAGCGGGTCGAGCTGCTCCGGCGACCGCTCCGTCAGCCAGCCCACCAGGTCGGGATCGAAGTGCGGCAGGAGCCGCTCGGCCCGCTGTAGGATGGTGACCTCTGCGCCCGCTCGGGCCGCCAGATGCGAGAACTCCGCAGCGACATAGCCGCCGCCGATCAGCACGATCCGGCGCGGCAGGGCCTGAAGCTCCAGGAACGCATCGCTTGTGCTCACCAGATCTTCGCCCGGAATGCCGAGCGGGACTGGACGCGCGCCGCTGGCGATCAGGATATGGCGGGCCCGCAATGTCCGGCCTTCCACCACGATCGTGTCTGGGCCGGCAAAGCGAGCAACACCGTGTAATGCGTCGACACCGAGCTCGGCGTAGCGGTGCGCCTGCTTGGCGGGGATCGGATCGGTGAAGGTCCGCTTGAACGCCATCAGGTCGGGCCAGTCGATCGCCAGCGTGCCGTCGACGCCCGCGATCGGGAAGGTCGCCGTGCCGAACAGGCCCTCACCGAGCTGCAGCAGGCACTGAATTTACCCACACCGCCCAACCGCATCGAATGTTATGACATTTCGAACACCCAGGGAACGGCCATTGTCGGCGCCATGGTGGTATTTACACAGGGCGTGCCCGACAAAAAATTGTACCGAAAGTTCAATATCGAGAGCGTGGTCGGCGCACCGGATGATTTCGCCTCGATGGAGGAGATGTTGACGCGCAGATTCCGCAGGTGGCGCGGCGCTCAACAGATGGACGCTTCGTCTCCGCTGAGCGCGCCCGGCTCCAAGCCAGACGCGTCGTTCTCCTTCCTGCCAGACCTGATCATTATCGACGGAGGTAAAGGCCAGTTGGGCCGAGCTGTCAATGTCCTGGAGAAATTCGAGTTGTACGGCAAAGTGCCGGTTGTGGGACTGGCGAAACAACAGGAGGAGATCTTCTTCCGTCTGGGGCAGAAATTCATGGAGCGGCGGGTCCAAGAGGCGAATCGTCACCGGCAGCCCCTTCATCTCGCGGAAGATCCCGATGAAATCCCCCTTCTGCATCGGAAGCAGTTTTGCCAACGCGCGCTTCCGCCCTTCCAGCGTGTCGGCGAGGATCATCTCCCGGACCGCCTTGATCCGGTCCCCCTCGAAAAACATATGCTCCGTCCGGCAAAGCCCGATCCCCTCCGCCCCGAATTCGCGCGCGACGCGGGCGTCGTGCGGGGTGTCGGCGTTCGCCCGGACGTTCAGCTTCCGGGCGGCATCGGCCCATCCCATCAAGGTTTTGAAAGAACCGCTCATCTCCGGCTGGATCAGATCGACCTGGCCGAGGATCACCTCTCCTGTCGAACCGTTGAGGGTGATGTAATCTCCCTCTTTCACCGTCACGTCGCCGACGCTGATCTTCGGCGGCTCGACGACGCAGGGGTTTCTGCCCGTGTTGTACTCGCTGCTGTCGCTGCGATAATCGCCATCGGTATCCGGGTTGGCGGGATTGCTCTGACAGAACGCGCCGCCCGCCGTGTAGCCCGTCACTTCAAACCCGTCTTTCATGCCGTCGTCGTCGCTGTCGTCGTCCATCGGATTCGTGCTGTTGGTATTCACTTCGGCATCGTCGTTGAGACCGTCGCCGTCGGTATCGACACTGCGGGGGTTCGTACCGCGGTTATATTCCTGGGCATCGTCAAAGCTGTCCGCATCGCTGTTCGCGGCAAGGGGGTTACTGGTGTAACGCTGCGTCTGTGTTGACCCGTTAATGCTCACCTGCGAATCGTATCCACTGACTTCCTGACCGTCCGTTCGCGTGTCGTCGTCGCTGTCGGTATCGGTCGGCGACGTGCCGAGCGAAACTTCCTGACCGTCGCCCAGACCATCGAGATCGGTGTCCGGGTTCTTGGGATTCGTGCCGTAGGGTCGGCTGTAGCTGTCGGAAATGCCATCGGCGTTACTATCCGTGGACGCCACTTCCTGCCCATCGGCGAGACCGTCGGTGTCGGTGTCGTTGTTGATCGGGTTCAGCCCATTCTGGAACTCGCACATGTTGTCGCAGCCATCGCCATCGGGATCGCTTCCGGCGGCGTAGCCCGGCTGGATGAACGCGGCGCCAAAGTAGCTTTCTTCCCACGAGTCCGGCAGATTGTCTTCGTCTACGTCACCGGCGTCGGCTTGCAGCGGGTTTTGCGGCGGGTTCGCCAGCTCGTAAGCATCCGTCAAGCCGTCGCGGTCGGTATCTTCGTGAACCGGGTTGGTGCCGGCAGCTCGCTCGGCGCTGTCGTCCAGTCCGTCGCCGTCTGAGTCCGCCGTATGCGGATCGGGATAAAACTGCGTCGCGGCGCCATCGACGGTCGATGCCCACCCATCCCGTTCCTGCGAGTCATCCAGCCCATCGCCGTCCTCGTCCGCGACCGTAGGATCGGTCGTGTAATGCACAATTGTCAGGTTGGCAATCGCGTCGTAGCCTTCGATTTCGTCGTCGTCGTCCAAGCCGTCACCGTCGGTATCGGGATTGTTTGGATTGGTGCCGTAGGTGATGATTTCTTCATAATCGGTCAGGCTGTCTTCGTCGCTGTAAGGTGTCAGCGGGTCGGTCGAATAGGTTCCGATTTCCGCGTCGTCGCGCAGCCCATCGTCGTCGGTGTCCATTTTGATCGGGCTTGTCCCGTACGTATTCACCTCTGCCCCGTCCAGCAGCGTATCCCCGTCGGTATCCGGCACCCACGGGTCGGAGAGCAAGAGCAGTTCATCGGGATCGAGCAGCCCGTCGTCGTCCGTATCGGGTTTGAGCGGGCTGGTGATAAAACGGTAGGATTCATCGCCGTCGTTCAGGGTATCGCCGTCGGTATCCGGGTTATTGGGGTCGGTGCCGCGCGATTCCTCGCAGCCGTTCGCGCAGCCGTCGCCGTCCGGGTCATCCGTTCCCGTCTGCGCCTGTTCGTCCGCGCTCACCGTGCCATCGCCGTTGCCGAAATGCTCCTCTTCCCATAAGTCCCGCAAACCGTCATAGTCGGTATCGCGATCCTCGTTGTCTTCGTCGGTGATACCATGCAGCGGAATCTCTTTGATGACCGTGCGCTGCCCCGTGAATTGAATCGAGAGCGACGGGACGAGACTGCTCACGATAGGCGTCATCAAATAGATGGTGCGGTTGACGTCGACGCGCACAAGATCGCCATTTGCAAGGGCGTCGGGATCGAACGTCGATCCAGTGCATTCGACCCATTCTTCGGTGTCCAGGTCGGCGTCGAGATGCACCTGCCGGTACCAGATGGTGATGTCGCCCGTGTCGACAAAAAAGGTGCGGGCGGCGGTATTCCGCATCCCATCGCAGTCCGCGAACGGCGGAATGTCGTCCACGTCAAAGGCATAGCCAATCGTCTCCGCGCGGCGCACGGCGTCGCGCACGGAATTCGACGCCATCGCGTAGGTAATCATGACGCGCCCGAAATCGATGATGCCGAAGATCATCAACAGAATAATCGGCATGACCAGCGCAAACTCGGTGAGCGCCTGTCCCTTCTGGAATCGCGCTGACCGAGGCGGTGGTGCTGCCCTGGGTGGCAAGGTTGTCCGGCGCGCCTTCATAAAACGACCTGTCACGGCTTCACTCGCTGATAATGGTTTGAGACGCCAGCACCGTGAGTTCTAACGGATTGAACCCGGTGAAGCGTGGGATGACGGGCGTGAGAATTTCGACCGAATACTTGATCTGGACTTGAACCTGCTCGCCGACCGCGCGAATGTATTCGTCGGGATTCGACGGGTCAACCGGCATAAATACGCTGTACGTTGCCCGATCCCAGTTGATGATGTTATTCCCGACGGCGTTTTGAGCGCGAAACAGCGCGTTGTTCGGATCGCTGCATGGGTTCATGTCCGGGTCGACGTCGTCCGCATCTTCGCAGTACGGCTCGATCGACAGATACAGCGCCGCTTCGCCGGCAGCGTCTTCGAGCGCGACGTAGATGTACCAGATGCGTCCGAGATCGAGCACGCCAGACAGCATCATGACCAGAATCGAGAAGCTGATCGCCATTTCAATCAGGCTTTGACCGCGTTCGGCGTTCGCAAAGCGCCGCTTCCATGCGGCTCCCCACCCGATAGTTCTCATTTCAAGCCCTCGAACCTTACAGAATTGCGTCAATAAACTGAGGAGAAAATCCCACAATTCTACATTAATTATTATAACGGTTAACCGGGGGGGCTTGTCGCGCAGTACTTTCGTACTGCTGCCTTAAGGAAGTAGACCATGCTGGTCGCGTGCCGAACGCGCTCCAGAGGGCGCGGGAACGCGACTCGCGGCGCTGGTGAGCGGCGCGCAGCTCCGACCAAAGGTCAGTTGCACCTGTCCCTTCGGCGGATGACAGGCACAAGCGCGCCTGCTACCCTAAAATCATCGTTATTCCGCTCATTATGAAAGAAAGCACCGATGCCAAATTTCATCTGTATCACCTGTGGCGCGCAGTACCCCGAAAGCGCTCAGCCGCCCGCGCGCTGCCCGATTTGCGAGGACGACCGCCAGTATATCAACCGTAAGGGGCAGCAGTGGACGACGCTCGACGCGCTGCGCGCCGATCATCGCAGCGTCCTGAAAGAGGAAGAGCCGGGGCTGGTCGGCATTGGTACCGAACCCAAATTCGCTATCGGTCAACGCGCGCTCCTCGTCCGGCGACCCGACGGCAACATTCTCTGGGACTGTATCTCCTTCCTTGACGACGCGACCGCTGCCGAGGTGAACGCCCTCGGCGGTATCGACGCGATTGCCATTTCGCACCCGCACTTCTACTCGTCGATGATCGAGTGGAGCCGGGCGTTCGGCAACGTTCCGATCTATCT
>CALMDI010000525.1 GCA_937864975.1 uncultured Chloroflexota bacterium
CGCGCTCGCCGCGCAGGTCTCGATTCCGCTGCCCGGCGTGCCGGAGGTGCCCGCCGCGCCCTGTTCGATCCCGTGGTTTTTTACCAACCCCCGGCTGCCCGACTGCCCGCTGAATCAGCCGTCCGACTCAAGCGCCGCCTACCAGAATTTCAATTATGGCTACATGATCTGGGTAGGCTCGCTGGATGCCATCTACGTCATTTACATCGATTCGGCATTACCGCGCTGGGACGTGTATCAGGATCGCTGGGAAGATGGGATGCCGGAAACCGATCCGAATCTCGATTCGCAGGCGCCCGCCTACATCGACTTTCAACCCCGGCGCGGCTTTGGCTTGGTCTGGCGCGAAACGCCCGGTATGATCGGGCGTCTCGGTTGGGCGGAAGGCACCTATGAGCAGCCCTATACAGCCCGACTCCAGACCCGCAGCGATGGCACGGTCTTTATCAGCGATCCGAACGGTCGCCTCTTCATGCTCATGCCCAACGGCGACTGGGAAGTCTTCTTCACTTAGTCTTGCGGCGACCGCTTCTATTTGCCACGCACAATGGCTTCGATCCACGGGATATGTTCGGCGTAGTGCTCGTGGGTGTTGCTCACAATGACGTCAATCGTCGGACGTTCAGAAGTCGATTCGCGCTGCCAGTAGTTGTAGGGACGCAGCAAATCGTGATCCGTAAGCTCGTTGAGCTTTTCCAATAAGCGCGCGTGAACATCACGAAACGTCGATAGCACATCTTCCAGCGGCACGTCCTGGTGGCGCTGGCGGATGACTTCGTTCTGCCGGTCATAGTCGCCGCTTGCCCACGTGTCGTGGTCGAGACCCATTTCCGCGGCGCGATCTTTCCCTTGCAGCATCGCCCGGACGCTGTCTTCCCACACGGCGAGATGGATAATATGATCTTTCACCGTCCAGCCTGCCGCGTCGGTGGGTCCGGTCAGTTGTTCGGGCGTGAGCGTGCCAATGTAATCCTGAAATTTATCCCAACCGGCGTTGATCTGGTTCATCAGATTTTGCTTGCGATTGCGATTTTTGTCAGTCATGCGCTTCTTCTCCATGACAGAGGCGATACCCGTTGCATTCACAATAACTACCGTGATTGCTAGTCGGGCAACCCCACCCCGTCTCGCTTGCGCGGGGTTCCCGCCAAAGGCGGGAGCTTCAGTCTGTGCCCGCGGCACAGACCCCCTGAGCAGCGACTTCAGGGAGGGGAAAAGCAAAGCGTGACGGTCAGGTTCTCCCTCCCCGATTTCGGGGAGGGAGGCAGAGGTGGGGTCTCGCTTCAAAAATATGACAACCAGCAATCACGATAATAATTGTAACGCATAACTGGCATTCTTCCGAATGCCGGTTTGTCTCCGCGCGGCGGATCGGTCGTGCGCCGACCACCGGAGTTTATTTCTGATATACTAACGGCGTCACATCGGTTCGAAACGATTCAGGCAGAGACGCAGCGAGGCTTTCGTGACCCATCGGATTGGAATTCTGACGGGCGGCGGCGACGCCCCCGGTTTAAACGCGGTTATTCGCGCGGTCGTCCTCACCGCCGCGCGTTGTTACGGCGCGGAAGTCGTCGGTATTCGCGAGGGATTTGACGGCTTGCTCTCGAACGCGCCGCCGATGGTGCTGAACGAAGCCTCCGTGCGCGACCTGCTGCCCCGCGGCGGCACGATTCTGGGAGCGGTCAACCGCGGCAGCCCCTTCGCCCGGCGCGTCGAGCGTCCCGACGGCACCGTTGAGCAGGTCGACGTGTCGCAGGAAGCGCTCCAGCGCATGGACGATCTCAAGCTGGACGCGCTGATCGTTGCCGGGGGCGATGGCACGATGGCGATTGCTTCCAAACTGGTGCAGATGGGCGCGAAGATCGTCGGCGTGCCCAAGACGATTGACAACGACATCAGCCTGACCGACGTGACGTTTGGCTTCGACACCGCCATCCAGACCGCCACCGAAGCGCTTGACAAGCTGCAAACGACCGCGGAGAGCCACCATCGCGCGATGGTGCTCGAAGTCATGGGGCGCAACGCGGGCTGGATCGCGCTCAAAGCCGGGGTCGCGGGCGGTGCGGATGCCATCCTGCTGCCTGAAATCCCGTTCGACATTGACGTCGTATGCCAGAAAATTGAAGACCTCCGGGCGGCGGGGCGGCGCTACAGCCTGATCGTCGTCGCGGAGGGCGCGCATCCTGTCGGCGGCGAGCAGCAGTATTACATCGACGGCGAGGGCAGCGCGTCCGCGCGTCTGGGGGGGATCAGCTTCCTGGTGGGCAATGCGCTACAGGAACGGGCGGACGTAGACGTGCGTGTGACCGTGTTAGGGCATCTTCAGCGTGGCGGTCAGCCGACGCCGCACGACCGCTGGCTCGCGACCCGCTTCGGCGCGGCGGCGGTGCATTTGGTCCACGAGCACAAGTGGGGGCAGATGGTCGCGCTGCGCGGCGAAACATTGATGTATGTCCCGATGGAGGAGGCGACCAGGCTCAAGTTTGTCGACCCCGAGGGCGATTTCGTGCGAACCGCGCGCGATCTTGGCATTGTGTTCGGCTAGACGATGCAGCAAGGTTCGCCTCAACCGTATGTCGTGCCGCGCCCGACTCCGCCGAGCCGCTCACCGCGACCCCGGCAGCGCCGCGGGTGTCTGTGCACGGTTGGCGTTCTGGCGTTCATTCTGCTGATGCTTCCCGTATTTTTCTGCGGGTTGGGGTTCGTGGTGTATCTCGTCGTCCCGCCACCGCCTATGACTATTCTGGTCATGGGGTTGGATGCCCGTGCGGGTGAGGGCGCTCTGGCGCGCACCGACAGTGTCCTCTTGGTAGGGCTTCAACCGGGTCGACTGCGCGTGAGTATACTGTCCATCCCGCGCGACTTGTTCATCGACGTGCCTAATTACGGCTTGCAGCGGATTAACGCGGTTAACGTGCTTGGCGAAATGGAGACGCTGGGCAGCGGTCCCGCGCTGCTGGCGTCCGCTGTCGAGAACAGCTTTGGCATCGGCATCGACCGCTACGTGCGGATGAACTTTCAGGGCTTTGTCGAGTTGATCGACGCCGTGGGCGGCGTGACGATTGAGGTTGATCGAACGATTGTCGATGATGCCTATCCCACCGCCGACGGTGGCACGATCAGTATCCGCTTCGATCCTGGCACGCAGCACATGGATGGCGAACGCGCGCTCATGTACGCGCGCACGCGCCACGCCGACGACGATTACCGCCGCGCGGAGCGCCAGCAACAGGTCATCTCGGCGCTGTCGCTCAAGCTGCTCAACCCGGTCTATTACCCCGCCGTGATCACCGTCGTCAGCCGCTCGGTCGAAACCGATCTCACGCTGGTCGATATGCTTTCTCAAGCGCCGACCGTTATCCTCAACGCGGGGCGTTTCGAGCGTCAGGTCATCGACCGCGACACGATCACCGCCGCCGCGGATGGCTCTGCCATCCCCGACTACGCGGCGCTGCTGCCGTGGATCAGCGAGCGTTTCGACTAACGCCGACGTTCGCCGTCAGTGACGCTCGTATCTTAAGGTTTCGTCCCAGACCTCGTGCGTCGTCATGGCATCTTAGGTGAACGATATCTGACGCGGTATGATGGTACCGCGTCATGCGGCGCGATGATCCTCGAAGGAGCATAAGGTTTGACCTCTGAGATGCCGGTGACCGGTTACGCCGACGTGAACGGCGCGCGACTCTATTATGAACGCCTGGGGGCGGGTCCGACGGTCATTCTCCTGCACGCGGGCATTGCCGACCGGCGCATGTGGGATCGTCAGTTTGAGGCGTTTGCCCGGCGCTATCAGGTGGTGCGCTACGACATGCGCGGGTTTGGACAGTCGAAGCAGCCCGAAACACCCTATTCGCACCGCCGCGACCTGCTCGGCTTGATGGACGCGCTTGGCATTGACCGCGCCGCGTTGACCGGCTGCTCGCGCGGCGGCACGATTGCGCTGGACTTCGCGCTCGAAAATCCCGACCGG
>CALMDI010000526.1 GCA_937864975.1 uncultured Chloroflexota bacterium
GGCGGCTTTCACGTAGGCGGGGCAACGCGGCTGGACGCGGCGGGTGAAGCGGGCATTCCGCAGGTGATCGTGACGGGTTGCCTCGACTTCATCGTGTTCGGCGCAAAGCACGAAATTCCGGCGGCGTTCCACGGTCGCCCGACGTATTATCACAACCCGGAGTTCACGCTGGTGCGCGTGACGCCCGAAGAACAGCTTGAGGCGACCCGGTTCGTCGTGGAGAAGCTGAACCGGGCGAGCGGCGCGGTGACGGTACTCGTGCCGCTCGGCGGCGGTTCGGTCATGGACAGGGAAGGCGGCGCGTTCTGGGATCCAGAGACCAACCGGCGCTGCCGCGACCTGCTGCGCGAGGGCTTGCGGAAGGGCATCCGCTACCGCGAAGTGGACGCGCACATCAACGACGACGCCTTCGCGGACGCGACGCTTGACGAGCTGCTGCGGGTGTTGGAATAAACGATTTGAACCGCCAAGACGCCAGGAGCGCCGAAGGAAAGGAAGAACGAGGATGGCTGCGATTCGCAAGACGAAAGCGCTCAATTTCCCGTCGTACTGTCTGGGCGACCTGAGCTACGTCGATATTCAGGAGTATCTGAAGCACTCGGACACGATTCTGATTCCGAAAGCCAGTCTCGAACAGCATGGTCCGCACCTGCCGCTGTACTGCGACACGATCACGGCGACGGAAGTGGCGACCCGCGCGGGCGAGGAAGCGGGCATCCTGTACACGCCGACGCTGTGGCTTGGCTACTCGCCGCAGCACATGCGCGATCCGGGCTGGGGCGCGGGCACGATCACGCTGCGCGCGGATACCTACCTCAACGTGATCTACGACATCGGGCGCTCGCTGATTCATCACGGCTTCAACCGCCTGATCTTCGTCAATGGGCACGGCTCCAACGTAAAGGTGATCGATCCGGTATTACGCCGCCTGCGCTATGAAACGGGCGCGCTGATCGCCTATTACAAGCCCTACGCCGAGCGCTACATCGGGATGCTCAAGGATGTTCTTGAAGGACCTGTGGAGGAGACCCCCGGCTGGCACGCGGGCGAGCTGGAAACGTCGCAGGTGCTGGCGCACAACCCCGATCTGGTACGGCTCGACCGGGCTTCGACCGACAAGGCGCACGCGCCGAAGTGGCTCGGCGCGGCATGGGAGAAGAAAGACGGGATGCCCGACGCGGAATTTCAGGGCTATCAGTATTTCCAGTTCCCGTTCGATCACGAGGAATTTACCGACTCCGGTGTGATGGGCGTCCCGCAGCGCGGCACCGCCGAAAAAGGCGAAATCGCGTTCAGCCGCTTCTCGCAGCACCTGATCGACGCGGTGGATGAACTGGAAAAGGTTCCCGTGAACATCAAAAATCGGGATTTCACGGAGCGCAAAGCATGGTAGCCACTGAAACGCTGCCGAGCCTGCCTTCTGCTCTCGCGGATATTGCAGGCGCGGATGCCGTGCTGTCGCTCCCTGAAGCGCGACAGGCGTATGCCAACGATCAATACTGGTACGCCATCGCCGCCGCTGCCGCCGGAACGCCGATCAGCCGCCCCGACGTGGCGGTGCGCCCGGCGACGCCCGAACAGGTGGCGGAGATCGTGCGGCTGGCGAACCGGATGCACGTGCCGATTACGCCGTGGGGCGGCGGCAGCGGGGTTCAGGGCGCGGCAAACGCCGACGCTGGCGGCATCGTTCTTGATCTGAAGGGACTCAACCGCGTTCGTCACATTGACGAGCAGTCGCTGACGTGCGTGGTCGAGGCGGGGAAAGTTTGCAAGGAATTCGAGGCGGAACTGAACGAGCGCGGCTTGTGTTTTACCCATTATCCTGCCTCGACGGAATGGGCGACGATTGGCGGCTCGATTGCGGCGCGCGGCTCCGGCGTGCTCTCGACCAAGTATGGCAAAATCGAAGATCACGTCCTCAGCATCGAGTTTGTGACGCCAACGGGCGAACTGGTGACGACCCCCGCCGTGCCGCGCCACGCTGCCGGACCGGAACTGACC
>CALMDI010000527.1 GCA_937864975.1 uncultured Chloroflexota bacterium
ACCATCATCCATTCGACGGCGCTGAAATCGCTCGGCTGCAGCCAAAGGAGAAACGCGCCCGCGCCCAGCGCCGTCACCAGCACGTCGGCAAGCTGACCGCTGCCGTTGCTGCGGAACAGCTCGCGCCCGTCCTGCTCCAGAATGAACCGGACGCCGGGGTACGCCATCGCGTAGCGCATGATGACCTGCGCGATCTGGCGCTTTTCGGTGGTTTCGGCTTTGAGGAATTTGAGGCGGGCGGGCGTGTTGTAAAACAGGTTTTCGACCGTGATGACGGTGCCGGTCGGCGCGCCGACCGCGCGCCGCTGCTGCACCGCGCCGCCTTCCAGCCGCAGCATCGTGCCCATCTCCTCGCTTTCGTGCCGCGTGGTGATGGTGATATGGCTGACGGACGCGATACTGGCGAGCGCCTCGCCGCGGAAGCCAAGCGTCCGAATTTGCGACAGGTCATCCACCGAGCGGAGCTTGCTGGTCGCGTGGCGCGCGAACGCGACTTCCACCTCGTCGGCGCGAATGCCGCTGCCGTCGTCGCTGATGCGAATCATGCGGCGTCCATCGCCGGTCACGGAAACGCGGATATTTTTCGCCCCGGCGTCGAGCGCATTTTCCAGCATCTCCTTCACGGACGATGACGGTCGCTCGACCACCTCTCCCGCCGCGATCTGCGCGACGACCTGATCCGGCAAAATATGGATTGGCATTGCAGACTTCCATTGTCACTCGCTGGCGCGAAGTGAACACTTGTGCTAATGACAGGCACAAATTATAACGAATTTCGATAATTTTCCAAGCGCCGCACAAACGTTGCCAGCGGAAGATTGGCGGGTGACGAGAGGGAGAGCGGAGGGAAGCCGTTGGGACAAAGCGTTAAGAACTTTGCTTGCAGCCGTATTTTTTCCATGCTAGACTGAATTTGTAATATGTCCGAGTATTCACCTGTGTGGTGGCTCCTATGCCCGAAAAAATCCTGGTTGTCGACGACGATATTGACAGTCTGAAACTCATCGGTCTAATGCTTCAGCGGCAGGGCTATGAGGTCAGCGCGGCAAACGCGGGTCTGCAAGCGATCATGAAAGCCGCCGCCGAGCATCCTGACCTGATCATCCTCGACGTGATGATGCCGGACATGAACGGGTATGAGGTGTGCAAGCGGCTGCGGAACAACGCGGACACGCAGAACATCCCGATCATCATGTTCACCGCGAAAACGATGATCGACGATAAGGTGGCTGGCTTCGAGGCGGGCGCGGACGATTATCTGACCAAGCCAACGCACCCGGCGGAACTGGCGTCGCGCGTGCGCGCCATTCTCTCGCGCCGCCCCACGCAAAAGAAATCCGATAATCAACGCGGCGCGGCAATTGGCATCGTCGGCGCGAAAGGCGGCGTCGGCGCGACCACCATCGCGCTGAATTTTGCCGCCGCGCGCGTGCTGGCGGGCGAGCACCCCGTCGTGGCGGATTTCCGGCTCGGCAGCGGCAGCATGGGCTTGTTCATGGGGCTGGATCGCAGCCACGGCACGGCTACGCTGCTTGCCAAGCCTGCCGCCGACCTGCGACCGCGCACCGTCGAGGACGAACTGGCGACGCATCCCTCCGGGCTGCGTCTGCTGCTGACGTCGACCAGTATTAAAGAGGCGCAGTTTAGCTATCCGGTCGAAACCGCGATCAACCTGATCCAGCAGCTTCGCACGCTGGGACGCCCGACAGTCTTCGACCTGGGCACCAGCCTGACGCCGAACGTCACGCGGCTTCAGCGCGAAATGGACATGCTGATTCTGGTGGTCGAGCCGCTGCGCGTGAGCCTGTCGATGGCGCGTGAGCTTCTTCCGCAGCTCGAGGCGGCGCGCACAACGCCGGGGCGCATTCACGTGGTCGTCGTCAACCGCGCCCAGTCGGGAATGCAGACGCCATGGCATGAAGTCGAACAAATTCTGGGTCAGGAAATTCGGGCGATCATCTCGTCCGCGCCTGATCTCACGTTTCAGGCGATGCAGGCGAATACGCCGATGGTCTTGCACCAGCCGAACGCCATCGTGTCCAGTCAGATTATCAAACTGGCGGAAGACCTGAGCGCGCGCGTTCCGGCGCCGGTCGATAACCAGGTGGCAATTTAGCGGCGCCGCGCCAGCATACCTGGACAACTGACGGTTGCATGAATAACTTCGCACCGCCCGCACCCCCTTTCCGGCTCGTGCGCGCACGATGCTGTGTTCAGGCTGCCCCGCGCAGCCTTTCTTCTATTTCCGGCATTGTCGAGGCACGTGGATGACTCACATCGCCAGCCCTGCCGGAGCCGATCCGTCGCAGTTCGCCCAGCTTCTGGCGCGCTACGAGCGGATCATCGAGATCAGCCAGCAGCTAAATTCGACGCTTGACCAGACGGTGCTGCTGCAAAAGATCATCAACGCATCCACCGAGCTGACGAATACGGAAGCCGCGTCGATTCTGCTGATCGAACCGGGGACGGGCGAGCTTCGGTTCGCCTATGCCTCGAACATGAAGCCGCATGAACTGGAAGATATCGTCGTGCCCCTCGAAGGCAGCATCGCGGGATGGGTGACGACTCACGGCGAGGCGCGCGTGATTCAGGACGTGCGCCGCGAACCACAGTTTTTTAGCCAGGTGGACGACACGATCCAGTTTCAGACGCGCAATATCCTCGCCGTGCCTATGCGCGCGCACGACAAGGTCATTGGCACGCTGGAAGCGGTCAACAAGCTCAACGGAGCACGCTTTGACGACGAGGACATCAAACTCCTGACGACGCTTGCCAGCCAGGCGGCGATTGCGATTGAGAACTCGCGCCTGTTTCAGCAGAGCGATTTTATGTCCGAGATGGTGCATGAACTACGAACGCCGCTCGCCGCGCTCAAGACCAGTACGGTCATGCTGCTGCGCCCCGACTTACCCGGCGACCGCCGTCAGGATATGCTGGTGACCATGCAGCAGGAGACAGATCGCCTGATTGGCATGACGACCGATTTCCTCGACCTGGCGCGCTGGGAAAGCGGTCGCGCCCGCCTGCAACGCGAGCCGTTTACGCTGGCAAAGCTGATCGCGGAATGTCTCGACATCGTGCATTCGCAAGGCGACGAACGGGGAATCACGCTGCGATCACACGTCGAGGATGCCACGATTGACGGCGACCGGGGCAAGATTAAGCAGGTGCTGCTGAACCTGCTGACGAACGCGATCAAATACAACCGCGATTACGGTCAGGTGAGCATCAGCGCGGAACGGGCGTGGCACGAGGGGACGCCGTTGATGGAAATCGCGGTGACGGATACGGGCTATGGCATTCCGCGGCAGGCGCAGAAGAACCTGTTCCAGAAATTCTACCGCGTGCCCGATACAGCGGGTTACACGCAGGGCACGGGCTTGGGGCTGGCGATTACAAAGCACATCGTCGAGGCGCACGATGGCGAAATCTGGCTGGAGAGTCAGGAAGGCGCCGGATCGACTTTCCGGCTGACGCTGCCTCTGGAAACGTAAGCTGGGCATTCATTGCCCGCCGCGTCTCTTGCGTGGTATTTCTATCAACATCCAGATTCTGAACTCCTTGCCCGTCTCGCTTTGCTCAGCGATTGGTCATCTGCTGCTGGTCTGCCGGGTACCGATCCCCTTGTATCGCAACTTTTGAAATAGCGCTTTCGATCTCTCGAAGATCGTCGGGCGTAAGTTCCACAGAAATGGCGCCAAGGTTCTCGTCCAGACGCTCAAGCTTCCGGCTGCCCGGAATAGGGACAATCCAGGGCTTTTGAGCCAGCAGCCAGGCGAGCGCAATCTGCGCCGGTGTCGCCCCCTTCTGCGCTCCGATCTGGGCAATCAGATCAACAAAGACCTGATTGGCTTTCCGCGCCTCCGGTGTATAGCGCGGGCTCCTGCTGCGGATGTCGGAGCTGTCGAAGGTCGTGTTTTCGTCGATTGTTCCCGTGAGGAAGCCCCTACCCAGAGGGCTGTAGGGCACGAAACCGATGCCAAGTTCCTCACATGTGGGCAGTATTTCCGCTTCGGGGTTTCGCCACCACAGCGAGTATTCCGATTGGATTGCCGTGATCGGCTGCACCGCGTGGGCGCGACGGATGGTTTGAGCGCTTGCCTCGGAAAGTCCGAAGTGCTTCACCTTGCCTGCCTGAATCAGTTCTTTGACGGCTCCTGCCACGTCTTCAATCGGTACGTCCGGGTCAACCCGGTGTTGATAGAACAGATCAATCGCTTCGACATTGAGTCGCTTGAGCGATTCGTCGGCAACCTGCCTGATACGCTCTGGACGGCTATTCAGTCCACCAAGATTCGCGCGTGTGCTAGAGTCAATATTGAACCCGAACTTGGTGGCAATCACCACTTGTCCGCGGAACGAAGAGAGCGCTTCACCAACCAGTTCCTCGTTGGTGAATGGACCGTAAACTTCAGCCGTATCGAAGAAGGTGATGCCACGGTCAACCGCTGCGTGAAGAAACGCGATCATCGCCTGCTTGTCTCCAACCGGGCTGTCGCCATAGCTCATTCGCATACAACCGAGTCCGAGAGCCGAAACTTCCAGATGACTGTTTCCCAGTGTGCGCTTCTGCATTTTTAATTCCTGTCCTTGACCCACCTATCACAACCACCCGACTCGCCTATAGGCAGACTCGCCGGGCGTTTATGCCTCTGCTTCCACGGGTGTGAGGGGCTTGCGCTTTCCGCGACCGACGAATGGAAGCTCCCCTTTTTGCCACGCCACGAGCAGCGGCACGGCGATAAAGATCGAAGAATAGGTGCCGGTCAGCAAACCGATAAACAGCGTCGCAATGAACTGCTTGATCGAGTCGCCGCCGAACAGCAGGATCGCGACCATGATAAAGAAGGCGTTCAACTGCGTCGCCAGCGACCGGTGAATGGTTTCGAGGATGCTGCGGTTGACAATCGTCTCGTAAGGCTCGCCCAGATGCTTTGGAATGTTCTCACGGATGCGGTCGAACAGGACGATGGTGTCCTGAACCGAGAAGCCGACGACCGTAAGCACGGCGGTCAGGAACAGCGCGTCGACTTCCCAGCCGAACAGCAGCCCCGCGAGCGACGCGAACGACGCCACGATCAGCACGTCGTGAAGCATGGCGAGAATCGCGCAGACGCCGTAGCGAAACGCATTGGGTACCTGACGAAACGCGATCAGAATAAAGCCTGTGACCACCAGCGCGGCGACGACGACCGCTACCACCGCCGCCTGCGCCACTTCCCGCCCGACGGTCGCCGAAACCTGCTCGACGCGCAAGTTACTCCGATCCACCGGGGCAATCTGATCGAGCGCGTCGATCAGCTGATTCGTGCTCGACGCATCCGCGAAGGTTGAGCCGCGCACCGACCAGCGATTTTCACCAGCGTCTCCGATGCGCTGAATCTGTGGGTCTTCAATTCCAAACTGCTCAAACGTCTCGCGAATGCTGGCTTCCGTCGCGCCCGCGCTCTCAAATTCCAGCTCATAGATGCTGCCGCCCTGAAAGTCAATGCTGAGGCGGAACGGCGCGCCGGTTCGTTGACGATGTGTCCCTGCAGCCAGATGTCCGCCTTGATAAAAGCGCCGACGTAAAGCTGTTCGCCGGCGAGCGTGCGCTGATTGACCAGAATTTCCAGATTGAAATCGCCGAGGTTCAAATAGATCCAGTACAAATCGCTTCCCGTAAACGGATTGCGCAGCGCGTTAAAAGCGATGACCTCGCCGCACAGGCTCCAGTAATTTTCGTTTTCGATGATGTTCAGCGCGAGCTCGTCGTAGGATTTCCAGTACGGCAGGGCGTATTGCACGGATAAAACTTCGGCGCGGTGCGCCAAGCCGCACAGTCCGACCAGCAGGGTGTTCTGCTGAAAGATCGGGGCGTGCACTTCGGTCAGATTTTGCAGCGCGAAAAGAACTTCCTGCTCGGTGTCTTCGATAAAACCGTGCACGACCGCCTCGCCTTCCTCGTCGAATTCGGTCATGATCCAGGGGCTGATGCGCTGGGCGAAACGGGCGCGAAAACCGGGACGGCAGTCGGCATAAAACACCTCGCCGGTCTGCGATTCGTACAAAACCGTCCACACCTCCAGACCTTCGCCGAGCTTCCAGCAGCGCCCGTGAAGCACGCCGGATTTGCGCGGCAGGCGCGAAACCTCGCCGCGTTTGCCGACGTCTTCCGCCAGGTCGTGAAAGGCGGTTTCGTTCGGAACTTCCAGTCCGATGGCTTCAAAAGCGATTTCCATAAATCAAATCTTGGTCTTCGGTCTGCGGTTTTCTTCGGTCTTCGAACTTTTGTACTTCGTCAAAACTTTGCGCGTCATCGCCGGTCGGCGAATCGGCGTCCGGTTTCTGCCCGTTTCGCGCGATCTCGGCGAGTCTCAAAATATCGTAACCGGCTTCGCGCGACATATCTTCGCGGATTTCGTGCAGAACTTCCAGAAATTTGGGATGGCGATACATCTATTGAATAGTAAATCTTTAATCGAGAATGGTCAATCCGCGTTCAAATCGTGTGGACGAGAAATTCCGGCGTTACGATGGACGGAATGAAGAAACCCGCCGAGAGATTAAAAACGCGGATCCGCGCCTGTTTGCGCACATTGGCGAGGTGCCCGTAATTCCAGGTGACCAGATAATCTATCTTGTGAATCGACGCCAGCGCGACGTGCAGCGCGTCGGCTAAGAATTTGCGGTGAAAGATGCCG
>CALMDI010000528.1 GCA_937864975.1 uncultured Chloroflexota bacterium
TCAGCGCTCCCGCGCTCTTGAGCAGCGAAGGCGCTCCCCCCGCACCGGAATGGCTGTCCTTCACCAGCGAAGAAGCCAGCGGTATGACGGCGATGCTGCCGGTCGATCCGACGGCTCTGGGCGGGGATAACGCCGATGGCGCCGCCGCCGACATGCTGCAGGACCCATTCGCGGGGCTGGCAGATTTCAACGCGCAGCAATTCGTGACGATGACCCGCAGTGGAGACGTGTTCACGACCGTCCTCGACATCGTCGGCATGGTCAGCTCGCCCGAAGTGCAGCAAGCGCTTCTGGCAGAGGTACAAGACCCCGCGAACACGAGCAGTCTGGCGATGGTACCCGGCATGAGTGACGTCGCCACGATGGACCCGGAGGAGGTGCAGGCAAACCTCGCGCAGCTTCCGGCAGCCCTCGAAGGCACGACGCTGGTCATCGAGCAGGACATTACCGGTGGGACGCTCAGCCGCATTCTGGTCACCGGCAACATCGCCATGGATCCCACGGCGGTCGGTGAAGAAGGCGACCCCGTAGCGGCGTCGCTGACCTTCGACGCAAACGTGACGGCTGTTAATCAGCCCTTCGCCGTCACAGCCCCTGAAGGCGCGATCTCCTTCAGTGAATGGTTCGCTCAGATGATGGGCGGCGGCGTGAGCACGCTCGACAGCTAAGCACGCTCGCCGTAAACGGTCGCCGCGCATTGTCCGGCGAACAGGATAAGCTCATGACAGAGGGCTGGCAATTGCAGCCCTCTGTTCGCTTCGTCAGGCGTTCCTGCTGCCCATGACCGCGGAGTGCGCCGCCATGACCCGACATCGCACCGGTCGCCTGATCGGGATCCTCTACCTCCTCGTCGCAGGCGCGGGACTCGCGCCGGGCGCGGCGCAGCAGGACGATGCGTTGCTGACAGAGGCAGCAGCGCGCACGCGGCAGGCGTCCAGCTTTCAATTCGATTTCGACCTGCTCCTGATGCTGTCGGGAATTCCGCAGGGCGACGCGCTGGTGAATTTGCGGGGCGAAGGGGCGGTCACCGACCTGGAGACAACGCCCGCTCTTTCACTCGTGACCGACGGTGGATTGACCATCGGCGGGCGTCATACCCCCGCCATCCTTCAGGCGCGAGTCGTGGACGGTATCGCCTACTTCAACCGCCAGGAGCGCTGGTCAGGCACGCCCCTGAGCGAGTTGGTGCCGCTGGTACAGGACGTGATCGTATCCAGCTTTCGCGCCGGGTTCGCTGGCGCGTCGGAAGCCGCCGTGCTCACGCATAGCGCCGCCGATCCACTGACGCGCGAGGCGCTCGACGCCCTTCGCCTATCGTTAAACAACCTTGACCTGATCGGCTTTACCGAGACTGTCCGTCATGAGGATGAACCGGTAAACGACCGTCCGACCGCGCGCTATACATCCACCGTCGACGTCGCCGCGCTGGTGCGCTCGGATGCGGGTCAGAATGTGATCGTCGGGCTGCTCCAGCTTGGCGATCCGGCATCGCCGCAGGCTTTATCAGGGGCGGAGCGAAACGCGCTGAGCGCGCTGATCGCGCAGCTTTTCGACCAGACGACATTAACGGTGGAGCGTTACGTGGGCTTGGACGATGGTTACCTGCATCGCGTCGTCGTCGAGCTGGCAATGACGGTCGATACGGCGCGGGCAGGCGCGAGCGGGCTTCCGCTGACTCTGAATCTGAATCTCGACCTGCGGCTGTCCAATTTCGGCGGCGTCCCGGCGATTCAGGCGCCGGAAAACGCGATGGTGATCGCCGGGCTTGCCAACGTGGTGAGCGTGCCGGGAGTCATTACGGCGCCGACGGCTCGCGCGCCCGAACCGGCGACACTTACCCCGGTACCCCGTGTCATCCTCTCCATCGCGCCGAACACGCCGACGACCATTGCGCTGAGTGGAGCCGCGCCGACCGATCTCCGCTACAGTGCAGCCAGTGGGGAAACTGTGAGCATCGTCGTCCGAAGCCTTGAGGAGCCGGGCGCGCTTGATACGACGGTTGAACTGCTGACGTCGAACGCCATTCGGCTCAACTACAATGACGATCAGGCGACCGTCCGCGACGATCTTCTATCGACCGACTCGGCAATCGAGGGGCAGGCGCTCGAAGCCGGGGATTACATCATTCGCGTCAACTCCTTCACGGGGACGGCACAGGGCAGCGCCGAAGTCACCGTCGAGCGAATTGTGCCTTGACCCTGCTAAACCGCTATGATAAGATGACTTCACTGGAATGTGCCTGTAGCTCAGCGGATAGAGCGTCTGCCTACGGAGCAGAAAGTCGGGGGTTCGAATCCCTCCAGGCACAAACGATTACCCCTGTCCTCATTCGAGGCAGGGGTACTTTTTATGTCAGTTGTCATCCGAAACTTGCTTGTCGAAATCATCCTAAGTCCGATTGCGAATGGCTTCCAGTTGCTCACTGCTCCAGCCCATGTAGTCGCGCAGAAAAACTGGCGGCAACAATACCTTCATCCGTTCGTGCAACGGCTCGCTCTCGGTGAGGTCTTTATCATAAGTCACCAAACAATCTACTTGTGCTTGAATTGCGGCCAACGCCACATGGACATCTTTCGCGTCACGACTCAAAAATGCTTCAGCAGCCTCATCCTCAACCGGAGGGTTAGTCACTTCCTCATAGGCTGCCCTTTTCAGCAGTGCGTCAAAGTCCTCCGTCAACTTTGGCGCTAGCTCCGCCAGGGCCATTCGGACTTCTTCAATGATCCGCGGCGATAAGACAAGCTGAAAATCTCCATTGGCAGCATGGCGAAGGACTTCATACGGCCATCGACGCCAAATGGTTCCCGCATACAGAATATTGGCATCAATCAGTACCCGGAGCTTATTCGGTTCGTTTGGCATGACGTTCTTCAAAGAGGCGCTGGCGCGTGTCTTCCAGGTGTTGCATAAGTTCCTCTTCGGTTAGACCGAGCTTTTCGATTTCCTCACCAATTGCGCGAGCCGCTTCCTCAAACTGCTTGAGGCGTTGTTGTTTGTCGCGTTCCCGCTGGTCGTGTTCGCGCATCAGGGCTTCGTATTCGGCCATCGATAACATCGCAACCACCGGGAAGCCTTTAAACTCGACGATGATGTGCTCACGCCCCGAATGCGCGCGTCGCAGCACCTCGCCAAATTTCCGTTGGACTTCAGTTGATCGAACTCTGACTCGCACCGGTTTTCCCTTTGCGGTAGCCACTTTACTTCCCTCCTCACTCACTACGCATTTTCATGTATTGAATACATGCTTATGCGTATAGTAACAAACTAAATACACCCGGTCAACTATCGTGAAGTGATAGAGGCTTTGCGATTCGCTTCTCGGATAATCCGTTGGACGTGTTTGAGGTGCAGGCGGTATATCCGCGCTAAATCCTCGGCAACTTCGCCATCTGTGAACCGCTGGTAGATTTCAGCATTCCGTATCGTTTTCGGTTTGGCAGGGGACGTTAGATCGTACAACGAGCGGAGAACCAGTTGGGCGCAGGTGCGCGGGTCAAGCAAATGAGAGGGTTACTCGGAAACGCCCATATCCCTCCAGGCACACAAGCAGATGGAAGCTCAGCTAAACGGCTGAGCTTTTTTGTTGCCAAATCCTCTCCAAACCAACCCATCGTGCGCTAGGATTACGCCGCAGGCACGTTGAATCCAATAGAAAGGCTGTGCGTTCGTGGGCTTTCCCTTCGCCTATTACGATTTGCTCGACGCCTTCGCGAAGCCCGGCTGCGCGGTCTGCGCGCTTCTGCTTCGCGACGCCGCGCAATTTCTCGACAAGCTCCTGTACGAATTCGTCAACGACCGGCAGATGCAGCGGGCATTTCGCGCCAGTTATGGACTCTGCAACCCGCATAGCTGGCAGCTTACCGGGTACCGGGGTGGGGCGCTTGGCGCGGCGATTCTTCACGCCGCCGTTCTGGGCGATATTCAGGCGAAAATGGACCGGTTCGCTCCCGCATCCGCCGCGCTTACCGGCATATCACGCCTGTTCCGGGCGGATGCCCCCGGCGAAGCCCTCGCCCGCGCGCTTGAGCCGCAGGCGGCGTGCATGGCGTGCGAGCGCCTGGCAGTCGCGGAGAGCGATGCCATTTCCACGCTGGCGCAGGTGATCCATCTGCCCGACGTGCAGAGCGCGTATCAAGCGTCGGAGGGGTTGTGCCTGCCGCATTTCCGCCAGTTGCTGCGCCAGGTGAGCAGCCCCAGCGATCTCAAAGCGGTCATTTCGTTTCAAGCCGCGATCTGGTCGAAGCTCGAAGCGGAGATTGCCGAATTCCAGCGCAAGAGCGACGCGCATTATGGGGATGAGACAATCGACGCGGACGAAGCGACGAGCTGGCTCCGCGCCGTCGGGCAGGTCGCGGGCGCGAAAGGCGCGCTTCCCGGCACGCGCCGACCTTAATCGGCTGAGACGCCGCTCACAAATCATCGTCGCGGTGGATGACATGCGCCTCGCGCCTTAATGGTTCATCCGGCAAGTCAGTTGGCGAAAAGACAGTCGGTCGTAGGGGCACGACGTGTCGTGCCCGGTTTACGAATTTACCGGACGAAGCACTTAATCCGTGTGGAAAACTTCCTGAAGCTCGATCATGTTTTCATCCGGGCGACCGCTGATCGACTCGAAGTACGGTGACATGAATTCCTGCCATTGCAGATTGATCGGCTCGCTTGCCATGCCGTCGAGCGATGCCTGAAAGCTCTCGTCCGCCTCAAAGTAGCCGAACAGCAGTCCATCGTCACGCATGAACAGTGAGTAGTTGCGCCACCCGGTGCGACGCAGCGCGTCGAGCATTTCCTGCCACACCGCCTCGTGATGCTTCTTATACGCCTCGATTTTGTCCGGCTTCACCTTCAGCAGAAATCCGACCCGTTTCACGATGACGCTCTCCCTCTGCGTTCAATCCGCCTTTTGCTTTACTGCATCCTCATCATTTCCCAACCGGGGCGCTGTTCCCGGCTGCGGATCGAACCTCGTTCCGCGCCCGGTGAACCACCGTTTCGGCAGCCAGCCGGGGTGGCGCGCGGCGAAGTGTTCGAGAGGTTCGTCGGGCTGAATATCCGCGCTCGCCACTTTGGGCACGTGGATGCGCTGTGTCCCATAAATACCCCGGTGCCCGGAGAACAGGTAGGCCGCAAAGCAGCCAAGCCCAATGTAGAGCGCCGAACCGCCGCCAAACAATTCCACCGCCATGATGGTGCAGGCGAGCGGTGTATTGGCAGCGCCCGCGAACACGGCGACGAATCCAATCGTGGCAAGGAAGGCAGGATCGACACCGAGCAGACGACCGAGCGTATACCCCAGTGTCGCGCCGATGACGAACAGCGGCGTGACTTCACCACCTAAATACCCCGTACCAAGCGTCGTCGCCGTAAAAATGAGCTTGAGCAGAAAGGCGAGCGCCACGACCCCAGCGCCCGTCAGGCTGCGCTCAATCAGCGGCAGGCTCAGCCCCAGGTAATCAGTTGTGCCCAGCATCAGGGTCAGCAGGATGACGGCAGTGCCGCCCACGACAAGCCGCAGCGGCAGCCAGCGTGTGAGCATCCTTGAGAGATGGCGAATAGCGTGTGTTAACTCGATGAACAGGAGACTCGTTAGCCCAAACGCGATGCCTGCCAGCCCAACCTTCGCCAGCAGAAGCACGTCCACGCCGACGTTTGCCAGCAGCGGGTACTCGGCGTGCGGCACGCCAAGCGCGCGCACGACCAGATCGCCAAAAACGGCGGCGACGAAGGCGGGAACGACACCCTCGTAACCGATGCGTCCCACGCGCTGCACTTCCAGCGCAAAGACGAATCCTGCCAGCGGCGTGCCAAATACCGCGCCGAACCCGCCGCCGATTCCCGCCGTAATCATCAGCCGCCGCGTTTCCGGCGACAGGCGCAGCAGGCGGCTCAGTCCATCGGCAAGGCTGCTGCCCATCTGGATCGCCGTCCCTTCGCGCCCCGCCGACCCGCCGAACAGGTGCGTGAGCACCGTACCGACCAACACCATCGGCGCCATGCGTAAGGGGATCGGGCGGCTGTTCGAGTGGACTTCTTCGATCACCAGATTGTTGCCGAGGATCGCGAGACCGCCGTAACGGTCGTAAAGCCAGCCGAGGAGAAACCCCGCCGCCGGCAGCAGCCACAGGAGCCAACCATTCGCCGTCCGCGCCGCCGTTGCCCACGCCAGAACAACCAGAAACACCGCCGACGCGACTCCCGCCAGCGTACCAACGCTTGCTCCAAGCACAAGCCATCGAGCGACGAGGATCGCCGTCGCGCGAAGCTCGTAAGCGTCGAACCGAAAAAAGCCGTTCAGCGCGTCAAAACGCCGCGCCCACGAGTCACCTCGCGCTGCGTCTCTCGCGTCTTCGCCGCTCGGTTCAGGCATCATCGATGGCTTGGTCTGTCAGGATAGGGCACGATGCGAACCTCCGACAAAAACCGCTCGACATCCTCGCGGCGGCAGTCGGCGGTGCCGGGCATGAGGCAGACGGCGGCGGCGGCGGCAGCGCCCAGCCGCAAGCCGTCTTCAATCGGCTGTCCACGCGACACCGCGGCAGCCAGCCCCGCCAGCATCCCATCGCCCGCGCCGGACGTGCTGACGACGTTCACCTTCAGCGGCGGAAGCGAATAGGCGCGGTCCGGCAGAACGGCGAGCGCGCCGTCCTCGCCAAGCGTAATCACCGAGGACGTGCCGTAACGCTCGATGATCTCCCGCCCTGCGTGGTAAGCGTCGTCCAGGGTATCAATGCGCCGTCCGGTCAGTCCTTCGAGTTCGTCGCGATTCGGCTTGATATACGACGGTCGCGCTGCCAGCCCCGCGCTCAGGTTGGGTTCCGCCGCGTCGAAAATCACCGGAATATTCCGCTCGCGTGCCAGCGAAATGAAGTCGGTGTAAAAGGACGGTTCCATTCCGCGCGGCAATGTGCCGCCGAGGACGATACACGTTGCGCCGTCCAGCGCCGAAACGTAGCGCCGACGCAGCGCGTCGATCTGCTCCCGCGTGATGGTGATCGTCGTCGTGGTGATCGTCGTCTGCCAGCGTTCCTCCTCGACCACGAGGACGACGTTGGTGCGCGTCTCGCCGTCCACCCAGAGGAAATCGGTCGTCACGCCGCGCGCTTGCAGCATCGCCTCGACTTTTTTCCCGGTCGCCCCGGCGGCGAAGCCGAGCGCGAGCCTCGGAATCCGCATCTCGCCCAGAATCCACGAGGCGTCGGTCGGCTTGCCACCCATACTCTGCACGGTGCGGGTCGCCCGAAGGGTCTGATTTTTGCCGAAGGTCGGGACGAACAGCGTCAGATCGAGCGTCGTATTCGCGGTGACGGTGACGATCATCGGCTATTCCGAGGCGAAGTTGGCGCACGCCGCTTCGAGCGCCGCGCGCTGCTCCGCCAGCAGGTCGCTCGCCTTCATCATCTCCGCCATCAGGATAAGGTAGGCATTGTTGTCGATGCGCTCGCCGGCGTCGAACGCCGCGGCAATATCCTTGCCGAT
>CALMDI010000529.1 GCA_937864975.1 uncultured Chloroflexota bacterium
TAGCGGTTCTCCGCCGGATAAACGTTGTCGATGACGACGTCCCACACGCGCCAGAACACCGTCCGCGACTGCGCCGCGGCAGGGATCGCCGCGAGCGCCGCCAGCAGGACGGCAAGCACAAAAAAACCCAGACGTTTAGGCATCCTCTGAATTCTCCTTCAAACCGTGTGCACGGCTGACGATGCACAGTGTAACCCAGAATCTATACGCGCCGAAGCCGCCATCCGTTGCGTCAGCGCTCCGTCTTTGGATGGAATACCAAAGGAGGATGGCAAAGTCGGCGCTATTCCAGTAGCGCGGCTGAAGTGATACGTGTAATATGACTAACGAGAGTTAAGATCGAACGCCACTGCTTAAGGAGACAAGCCTATGGCACCGAACCGATGGGGCGCGCTGATTGTCGTGCCCGTCCTGTTCTTGAGTCTGAGTATCGGGGCTGCCCTGGCACAGGACGTCACCGAGGAGCCGACCGCCGAAGTGACGGAAGCGCCCACCGAGGCGACTCCTGAGCAGACGGCGCCGCCGCCCGCCCCCACCGAAATCGCCTTTACGGTCTACACCGTTCAGGTGGGCGACACGCTGGCGCGGATCGCCCAGCGGTTCGGCGTTTCGATTGAAACCATTGCCCAGGATAACGGCATTACGAATCCCAATACCATTTTCCTGGGGCAGCAGCTACGCATCCGTCCGGCGGGCGCGCCCACACCCACGGCGATTCCGGTAACGCCAACCATTCCACCCGCGACGCTGCCGCCCGGCACGACGACCACGACCTATACCGTGCAGCGAAACGACACGCTGGCGCGCATCGCGCTGCGCTTCAATACGACCATCAATACGCTGTTGAGCCTCAACAATCTGAGCAATCCAAACCTGATTTTCGCGGGTCAGGTGCTCACTGTGCCCGCCCCCGGCGCTCCCGCGCCGACCGTGCCTGCTCCCAATGCGACCGTCGAAGTCGAGGCGACCGCTGTCGCCGTCGCGGACGCGGATTTCGCGTATGGCGTCGAGGCATTCATCACGTCGCAGAGCGCGGACGAAGTTACCAACCTCATTCAGGAGCTTGGCGTGGAATGGGTCAAGGTCAACGTCGATTGGCGTGTGTTCGAGCCAACGCAAGGGCAAATCAACTTCCCCGAACTCGACGTTATCATGAACGCGCTGGAAAATGCGGAACTCAAGGTGATGTTCACCGTGAGCACGACGCCCGACTGGGCGCGCACCAGCACCGATGAAAGCGGTCCGCCGGACGACTTCAATACCTTCGCGGGCTTTGTCGGCACGCTGGCGCAGCGCTATGCCGGGCGCGTCGAAGCGTATGAAATCTGGGACGAGCCGAATCTGCGCCGGGAATGGAACAGCAACGTTCATCCCATCAGCCCGACCAGCTACCTC
>CALMDI010000530.1 GCA_937864975.1 uncultured Chloroflexota bacterium
ATCCGCGACGAACTGGGCTTTAACTATCTTTCCAGTGTCACCGCCGTCGATTATCTCGGCATTGGCGACCACATGGAAGTCGTCTATCACGCCTATCGCACGTCGGGCGGTCCGGCGCTGGTTTTCAAGGCGCAGACGCCGCGCGACAACGCCGAGGTTCCGTCGCTCGTGCCTGTCTATCCCGGCGCGGATTTTCAGGAGCGCGAGGCGTGGGACTTGTACGGTATCCGGTTTCCCGGACACCCGAACCTGATGCGGATTCTGCTCTGGGAAGGCTTTGAAGGTCATCCGATGCGGAAGGACTGGAAAGAGCCTTACTACGAGGAGGAGCACAAACCGTTCGACAGCCGCTGGCCCAAGGGTCACGTGTTCCGTTCGGAAGAGGCGAACCCTTACGGGCACAACGTCCAGTACCCCGACGACATTGATCTCTCGCGCCTGAACGATACATCCGAAGAAGCGGTATACAGCGGTCTCGGTCTCGGCGTCGACATTCAGGAATTAACGCAGAGCGACGGAACGATTCGCACCGACCGCCTCGTGGTCAACCTGGGTCCGCATCATCCGAGCACGCACGGCGTGTTCCGCATGGTCGTCACGCTCGACGGCGAGACGGTCGAAACGCTCGAACCGGTCATGGGCTATCTGCATCGCAACCACGAGCAAATCGGCGAGCGCAACACCTGGCTCGCCAATATGCCGTTCACCGACCGCCTCGACTACATTTCTGGTATGAGCAACAACCTCGGCTACGCTTTGGCGGTCGAGCATTTGCTGGCAAAAGGCGCGCGCTATCAGCCGCCGACGTACCGCGCGGAAGTCATTCGCGTCCTGATGGTCGAACTGACCCGCATCGTCAATCACTTCTGGGCGATTGGCTTCCTGCTCAACGACCTCGGCGCGTTCTTTACACCCGCGCTCTACGCCATTGCCGAGCGCGAGAAGATTCTCGACTTCTTCGAGGCGACGGCAGGTTCCCGGCTCATGCCGAACTACATGCGTTTCGGCGGTGTCTTCAAGGACTTGCCGGACAGCATTCGTTCGATCAGCAACCTCATCAACGACCGCGTGCGCGACTTCAACACGATGGAGTATCTGACCGAGTTGATTAACGACCGCCTGCCCGCGGCGATTGACGAGTTGGACACGTTCCTGACGACGAGCGAGATTTTGACGACGCGCACCATCGGCGTTGGCTATCTGCCGCCCGAAATGGCAATCGCCTATAGCTGCGCGGGTCCGCTGCTGCGGGCGAGCGGCGTTCCCTACGACGTGCGCCGCGCCGATCCCTACAGCATCTATCCTGAGTTGGATTTCGACATTCCCATTCGCACCCACGGCGACGTCTATGATCGCTACCTGATTCGCCTGGACGAAATGCGTGAGAGCATCCGAATTCTGAAGCAGATTTTGCCGCGGCTGGAGCGCACCAAGGGCGAGCCGTTCTTCGCAGGAAACAAGCAGTACATGCCGCGCGTGCCGGTCGGAGAATCCTACGGGCGCGTCGAAAATCCGAAAGGTGAGCTTGGCTTTTACGTCGTCTCGGCAGGCGATGAGAAGGGGACGCAGAACCCGTGGCGTTATCACGTCCGCGCGCCGAGCTTTATCAACCTCACGGCGCTTGGACAGATGTGCAAGGGGCATAAGGTCGCCGACGTTGTCGTCATTCTCGGCAGTATCGACATCGTTCTGGGCGAGACGGATCGCTAACATCCGCGCGGGCAGCCTGCGCCCGCGGGACGAGAAGGAGTTGCCATGTACGGAGTGGGCATTGCCAGGGGACTCTGGGTCACCTTCCGACACTTTCTGAATACCTATGTCGGCGATATCCGCCGCGCGAGTGGGGAGTACCTCGGCTCGACGCTGGGCGACACGCCGTTTGAACTGCGCCAGGGTTTGAAGGCGAGAGGTGTCTATACCGTCGAATACCCTGACGAGAAGCTGGCAATGGCGGAGCGCTTCCGCTTCGTGCCGTTCCTCGTGATCGAAAACTACGATCACCCGGATCGTCCGGGTCACGACTGGTGTACAAGCTGCGGCATCTGCGCGAAGGTGTGCCCGCCGCAGTGTATCTGGATTGTGCGCGGCGAAGACCCCACCACGAAGCGTCCGATCCCGGAACCGGAAGCGTTCTACATCGACATCGACATCTGCATGAACTGTGGCTACTGCGCCGAGTTCTGCCCGTTCGACGCCATCAAGATGGATCATGACTACGAGCTTGCCAGCTACGACCGCACCAGCAACCACATTTTTGACAAGGCGAAGCTGTCCAAGGAGTTCCGTTACTGGGTGAGCATCGCGCCGAGCGTTGCGGAAGAAGAAGCCGAAGCGCGCGGCGGTTGGGAACACCCCGACATCATCAAGGAAAAGAAGAAGGCGGCTGGCGGCGGTCGCGGCGCGGCGCCCGCGCCCGCGGGCACCCCGCCGGGACGCGCCAACCCACCCGTCACGGGCGAGCAGGCGGCGACGAGCGAAGCGGCGGCGGGCGTGGCTGCCAACGTCGAGGCGACCGAGCGCGCGAAAGCGACCGAACAGGAACCGGGACCGGAACCCGCTCCTGCCATGAGCGACGAGGACAAGGCGAAAGCCGAGCGCCTCGCCAAGCGCGAAGCGGCGCTGGCGCGCAAGCGAGCAAAAGAGGGCGGTGAGTAAGCGTCTCTCAATCGCCGGGTGCTCAGCATCCGGCGATTTTCATTCCATCCGGGCTGATCTCGAATCGAACCATGACAGCGTACGCGGACACAACGCAGGGCGATCTCGCCACGTCGAAACCACGGATCAGCATCGATAAATACACCCTCGTCGCCGTTACGCTGATCGCGGTGTTGACGCTGGTGTATGTCATCCCCGCGCTCCTGTACTACCTCACCTTCAGCGTCGCGACCGCCGATCATTGGGCGCACGTCAAATTCGCCTACGAGTTCCTTGAAGCAGGTCGACCGCGCTCCGCGCATTTCCTCTATCAACTGACCTATCTCGGCGCGGCGAATGTGCTCCCCTGGGCGAACCCGCCGACCCTCATTCTCATCCTGAACACGTTGTTCAATCTGGGCATGGCGTATCTCGTTTACGGGCTGCTCGCCCGGACGTTTGGCAATCCTCGTAGCTTCATCGCGTCGGTCGGGCTTGCCGGGCTTGCCGTCTCCGCCATTATCGCCGGACCGATCAATATCGCGTCTCAGATTTTTGAACCCAGCGGGCTGTGGGAACATAGCTATCTTCGCTACAACAACATGCACAGCCCGACCTACTTGATGCTCAAGCCAGCGGCGTTCGCGCTCTGGCTGATGATCTTGCGCGTCTGGCGTCCCCGGTACGGCGTCGTTTCCAACATCTGGATAATCGCGACTGCCGCGCTGGTCGTCCTCTGCGGGTTCGTCAAGCCCAATTATTTGTTCGCCCTCGTGCCGGGCTTAGGACTCATCGCAGCCTACGCGCTTCTTCGGCGGCGTCCCGACTGGATCAACTGGCGCCTGCTGATTGGCGTTGGGCTTGTCGGCAGTCTCACGCTGGCGGCACAGTACGCAATGGGGTCGCTGCTGTACGATCCGGCGGATGCCGTGCAGATCGTCTTCGAGCCATTAGGACTTTTCACGGCGTGGGGCGTGGTCGATGACTGGTTCTGGGCGCGGATTTTTCTATCCGTTGCCTTTCCGGTCGCCGTGTACGTCGTCTACTTCCGCGAGGCGCGCAGCAATGTGCCGCTGAATTTTGCGTGGTTGTTCTTTCTCGTCGCTTTCGCTCAGGGCGTTTTCCTGTTAGAGGCAGGGGATCGTTCCGGTCACGGCAATTTTATCTGGGGCAGCATGATCTGTTTGTTTATCCTGTTTGTGACCTCGCTCCTGTTTTTCCTCAAGCGTTCGGTGTCATTCACCAATGGCATTCGCTTCAGGCTCGGCGTGGGATCGGTCTTCCTGCTGATCGTGCTGGCGCTTCAGGTTGCCAGCGGCATTGACCGGGTGGTGCGCTTTATGAGCGAATTCACCGCCTGGGCAAATCTCTGACCTCTGTTCGAAGTAAAAGGACATGAGTCCATCGTAGCGGCAAGCGGCTCACCTGCCTTGCTCACGCAGAGTGGAATCCGGTCAAATTACCGACCGGATTTCTATTTTCATATATAACTATTATATTCAGCGATTATGCTGGATGTACCGCACTCTGTAAGAAGGAGGCTCCGATGCTCAGCGTCATGTCTCAGTATTGGTGGGTTCTGGCGCTTCGTGGTGCTCTTGCCATCATCTTCGGGATTTTGCTACTCGTCGTTCCGGCGGATGTTGCGATTACGACGCTGGTACTCATCTTCGGCGCTTACGCCATTGTCGACGGCATCTTCGCCATCTTCACGGCGTTTCGCGACCGCACGACCAATACCAGTTGGTGGGTCATTCTGCTTGAAGGCATTGTCGGCGTCATAGCGGGTCTCATCGCCATTTTCCTGCCCGGCATTACGGCGCTGGCGCTGCTCTATGTTGTCGCGGCGTGGGCAATTGTGACCGGCGTCTTCCAGATCATGGCGGCGATTCGCCTGCGTAAAGAAATCGAAGGCGAGTTGTTCCTCGGCTTGTCGGGTCTTGCCTCCATCATCTTCGGTATCCTCTTGATCGTACTCCCGGCGCCCGCGGGTCTGTTGACGCTGCTCTGGCTCGCCGCGATCTACTCCATCATCTTCGGGGTCATCATGGTCATTCTCGCGTTCCGTGTCCGTGGTATGGATGATGTCTCGACGACTCCCATCGCTCATTCGCCTTGATGCAGCGTTGATGTAATGAACAGCCCGGTCGAGTGCCGGGCTTTTTGTTGGATTCGGGTCGTTTTCTGCGCTCCCCGATCAGGTTCGCGCTGCCGAATTTCTCTGACATCCGCTATAATTATTGCCGTATCGCCCTTCGCATTGAACTGGATAAACCATGACGGACGTGAGAGAGCAACTGATGGCGGCGCTCGGCACGGTCATCGAGCCTGAGCTGCACCGCGATATTGTGAGCCTGAATATGGTGCGCGATCTGTCGGTCGAAGGCAGCACCGCGCGCTTTACGCTGGTGTTGACGACGCCTGCTTGCCCACTGAAAGACGTGTTCGTGCAGCGCTGCAATGAAGCGGTCATCGGTCACGTGCCGGGAATCGCGAAGCTGGACATCAAGTGGGACGCGCAAGTGCCCACCGACCGCAAGCTGCATGGGCGGCTGGACGTGCCGATGCGGAGTATCATTGCCGTGGCGAGCGGCAAGGGCGGCGTTGGCAAGAGCACCGTCGCGACCAATCTCGCCGTCGCGCTGGCGGAAGCAGGCGCGCGCGTGGGCTTGATGGACGCCGATATCCTCAACCCGAACATCCCGATGATGATCGGCGTCGGCGTCGGGCGACCGAAAGTGGTCAACGAAAAGATGATCCCCATCGAAGCCTACGGCGTCAAGACCATCAGCACCGGATTCCTGAGCGATCCCAGCAAGCCGATGATTTTGCGCGGACCGATGCTCCACAGCGCGATTCGCCAGTTCTTCACCGACGTCAACTGGGGCACGCTGGATTACATGATTGTCGATCTGCCGCCGGGAACGGGTGACGCGCCGCTGTCGCTGGCGCAGTCCTTCCCGCTCACGGGCGCGGTCATCGTCACCCAGCCGCAGGACGTGGCGGTTTCCGACGCCCTCCGCAGCATCGCCATGTTTGAAACCCTGAACGTGCCCATCCTGGGCGTGGTCGAGAATATGGCGGGCGACTTCTTCGGGGAGGGCGGCGGCGAAAAGCTGGCGCAGCAGCGCGGCGTGGCATTTCTGGGGCGCGTGCCGCTGGATGCCGAAGTTCGGAAGGGCGGCGACTACGGACGTCCGATTGTGATCCATGCGCCGGACAGCCCGGCAGGGCAGGCGTTGCAGCAGGTTGCCGAGAACACGGCGGCGCGCGTCAGTGTCGTGCTGCTTCAGTCGGCGGACGTGATTCCGCTCAACATCATCGGCTAAAGAAGTGAAGAGCTTTTAGCGGTCAGCGATCCGCTTTCAGCGAAAGAAAACGAGTTAACGCAAAGGCGCAAAGGACGCAAAGACGCAGAGAACTTTAACCGCTGTGTCTCTGTCTCTCAGTGGTTCATCCGGCAAGTCAGTTGGCGAAAAGACAGTCGGTCGTAGGGGCACGACGTGTCGTGCCCGTTTTACGAATTTACCGGATGAACCATTCTGCGCCACTGTGTTAAGTTTTTTGACTTCGCTTTCGCTGAAAGCTGATCGCTATCCGCTTCTCAGTCGTCCATGCCGAGGACTTTAATGTCGTTGCTGCTGCGGACCGGGTTGTAGCGACCGATCAGCAGCCAGAACAGGGTTGTGAGAATCAGCGCCACCACGAATGCAAGCTGCGCTTCGCCGTGCAGGCTGCGGTAATTGACGTAGCGCACGACCAGCACGCCGAGCAGCAGCATTCCGACCGTTACGAGCAGCCGTCGCCGCGCCTCGGTTCGCTGGATCATCATCAGCATGGTGATGAACAGGAAAAGCAGTAGGATGAAGGAACCAACGTGCATGGTTCGGCGGTCTCCCTGGGCGTGAGCACGCCATATTGTACTGCGAAAGGATGAGATGACGCTAAGACCAACGACGGTTCATCGGGCGGTCGGCATAGGTTATAATCGGCGTCATCAAGAGTGGGGGATAGGGAATGGTTGACATTGACATCTTGGATCGCGATAACGTTTCGCTGGTGCAGGTGCGCGGGCGTGTGGACAGCACGAACGCTGACCAGCTTGGCGAAGCGCTCGCGCAGCAAATTGAAAATGGACACACGCAGCTAGTTCTCGATCTGGCGGGTGTGGAATATATGAGTAGCGCCGGACTGCGCGAGATCGTGTCCGCCCTCAAGCGCGTGAAACGCAGTGCGGGCGGCGACGTGCGAATCGCGCAGCCGTCGTATCGCGTGCGGGAAGTGCTGGAAATGGCGGGGCTGGATACGATTCTCCAGATTTACCCGACGCAGCTGGACGCCGTTGGCAGTTATTAGGTGCGCTGCCAGACGAGGCAAAAAGCATGATTCATGAAGAATGCCGCTTACGCATTCCGGGTTTGATCGAGCGCATTCCCGCGGTCTGCGCTTTCGTGGTGGAGGCAGCCCGCCGCGCGGGGCTGGACGAGCGCGCCGTCCATCACTGCCAGCTTGCCGTCGACGAAGCCTGTACCAACGTCATCGAGCATGGCTACGGGGGTAACGCGCCCGATCAGGCGCTGGATATTACCTGCCGGAGCGATAATGAGCGCTTTTCCGTGACAGTCTCTGATAGCAGCCCCCCGTTTGACCCGCTCACCCGCGCCGATCCCGATCCTGCCAGCCCGCTTGAGGAACGCGCACCAGGCGGCTGGGGAATCCTCTTCATCAAAAAGGTCATGGACGAGGTCATTTACCAGTACGACTCGCGCCGCAACAGCCTCATGATGGTGAAATATCGCCAGCCCGAACCACAGGTCGATAGCAAATCGAAGCTTGCCGCGCGCGTGTCAATCCATCCGCTGTTGGCGAACGTCCTCTGCATCTCGCCTCACGGACGCCTCGACGCCGATCTTTGCCCCGGCATTAGCGACATGATCGGCGAGCAGTTGGACGCGGGCAATAAACTGCTTGTAATGGACATGGGGGATGTCGATTACGTGTCGAGCATGGGGTTGAAAACGCTGGTCAGCCTGTGGCAGCGGGTGCGTTCCATCAAGGGCGAGATTGTGCTCGCCGCGCTGCACCCGCGCGTGCGGGAAGTGCTGCAAATCATCGGTCTCGATCTGGTTTTCAGCCTCTACGCCACCCCAGCCCAGGCAGCCAACGCCCTTTCAAAGCGCGCCGACTAACAAGAAAATTCGTTTTCCTGCCTCTCTGCGCCCTTGCGTTATGTCGTTTGACTGCGCTTTTGCTGAAAGCTGATTGCTGACCGCTGAAAGCTAACTGCTACCGGTTCCGCCACGCATTGATGTCGTTCAGGTTGACCGCGGCGGGACCCGGCGGTAGGAAGTTGCCCTCACATGCCTGCGCTGTCGGCGGCAGGTCGGCGCGCGGTTGGAGCAGCGGCAGTTCCGGGTTGAAATAATTCCACGCCGCGCGCGAAACGCCTTCGATCAGCGGCCAGGCGCGGTCGTAGCTCATGAACTCCACGTCTTCCCACACGAACACCGCAATCGCGTAATCGCGTCCATTTGGCGAGTAAACAATCCCCGCGTCCCCATGCTCGTTGTCGATCCAGCCGTTCTTGTGCGAGATGCGCGTTCCGGTGGGGATGCCGCCCTGAAGCAAACGCAGCAGATCATTCGCGCTCATCAATTCGAGCATCTGGCGGCATTCCTGCTGCGTGAACTCGTCGGGAAACACCGACATCAAGCCGGAGCCGTAGTTCGCGCAGTCGTAGATCATCGCGAACATCGTGCCCAGGTCTTCGGTCGTCGTCTGGTTGAACGGATCGGCGCCGGTATTGTAGAACGGGTTCGGCGATGTTTCCGGCGGCGCGATAGAACCGAAGGTTTCGCCTTCGACGCCGATCACCAGCGGCGCGGTGATAAACGTGTTCTGCGCGCCGATGGCTTGCGCTGTGTTCGAGACGCTGGCAATCCCCGCGAAAATGTCCTCCGGCACGCCGGTCAGTCGCTCGCCGGTGATCTGCATCAGCAGGTTCGACGACGAGTTATTGCTGCACAACAGCGAGTTCGCCATCAGCCAGGCTTCTTCCTGCGACGGGTCGAACAGCAGATGCCGGAAATAGTCGATCATGATCGCGACTTTGATCGTGCTTGCCGCCGAGAACGTGACGTCGCCCAGCAGATTGACTTCTTCTCCGGTCTGCAAATCCATGATGAACACCGACGCGACCGTCGTTTGCCCGTCATAGATAAAGCCCTGCGAGTCGAGGTATTCGACAATCATGTCGCGCAGCGAGTCGATACTGGGCTTCGAGGCGTCGGAGTCGGAAACGGGCAGGACAACTGTGCGAACGGTCGGGCTGCGTAGCGCCTCGTCCACCCGCCGGATTGCTTCTTCCACGTCGAGGATGTATCCCCGCGCGCCCGGACGAAACGTCAGCGTTTGGACGTCATACCCGGCGGTACCCGGCTCGCGGTCGTAACGTGCGGCAATATCGTTCAGGAATTGTTCCAGCAGGTTGCGTTGATACGTCGCGTCGAGAGGCACGTCGAGCGATTGCTGTCCCTC